>CAZVLI010000777.1:0-2471 GCA_964627965.1 uncultured Rhodospirillales bacterium | reverse complement strand
CGACCTCGGCGGTGGCGGCGCCGAGAGCGAGCCGAGCCTGCTGCTCCACCTCGTCGACACCACCGACCAGCGGAACCTGGAGGTCCAGTTTGCGCAGTCGCAGAAGATGCAGGCCGTCGGCCAGCTCGCCGGCGGCGTGGCGCACGACTTCAACAACCTGCTGACCGCGATCATTGGCCATTGCGACCTGCTGCTGCAGCGGGCGCGGCCCGGCGACGAAGCCTTCCCCGACATCATGCAGGTGAAGCAGAACGCCAACCGGGCCGCCAACCTCGTGCGCCAGCTGCTGGCCTTCTCGCGCCAGCAGACCCTGCGCCCGAAGGTGCTGTCGATCACCGACGTGCTGGCCGACCTGTCGCACTTGCTGCGCCGACTACTGGGCGAGAACATGACGCTGGAGATCCAGCACGCCCGCGACCTGGGGCTGGTGCGGGTCGACCAGAACCAGTTCGAGCAGGTGGTCATCAACCTGGCGGTGAACGCGCGCGACGCCATGCCGGGCGGCGGCACGCTCTCCATCACCACACGCAACGTTTCGTATGCCGAGTCGGAGCGTCTCGGGCACGAGCTCATGCCGGCTGGCGAGTACGTGCTGATCGAGGTCGCCGACAATGGCAAGGGCATCGCGCCGGCCGACCTCGGCAAGATCTTCGAGCCGTTCTTCACCACCAAGGAGCCGGGTTCCGGCACCGGCCTCGGCCTGTCGACCGTCTACGGCATCATCAAGCAGACCGGTGGCTTCATCTTCCCGACCAGCCGGGTCGGGGAGGGGACGACCTTCTACGTCTATCTGCCGCGCCACCAGGCCGTCGAGGGCGAGCTCGCCGCGACCGGCACCAGCGACGAGGCCAAGCCGGTTGACCTCACCGGCAAGGGCACCATCTTGCTGGTCGAGGACGAGGAGGCGGTCCGCGTCTTCGCCGCCCGGGCGCTGCGCGGCAAGGGCTACAACGTGCTGGAGGCCGACACCGGCGTTTCCGCCCTGGAGGTGCTGGACGACACCGAGGAGGAGATCGACCTGCTGATCTCCGACGTGGTGATGCCGCAGATGGACGGCCCGACCCTGCTGAAGAACATCCAACAGCGCGACCTCGACCTGAAGGTGATCTTCATCTCCGGCTACGCCGAGGATGCTTTCCGCCGCAATCTCGACCCGTACAGCACCTTCCAGCTGCTGCCGAAGCCATTTTCCCTGAAGCAGCTCGCGGCCAAGGTGAAGGAGGTCCTGGCCGGCGAGACCGAATAGCCGTCGGCCTTTTCGCGTCGCGGTGCTTGCTATTTGCGCCGCCGGGGCCCATATCAGCGCTGTACTTATCTGCTTCGGCTCTTGCCGATTTCTCCCGCGGGCGCATGTCCCGCCGGGGCTCATCCAAGCAAACCATGAGGCCGGTAACTGCAAGGCGCCCGCTCGACGGTCGGGCGGCGCGCATACCTATGGAGGCCTACATGGCTGTCGGAACTGTGAAATTCTTCAACACCCAGCGCGGCTACGGCTTTGTCCAGCCCGACGGTGGCGGCAAGGACGTGTTCGTCCACATCTCCGCCGTTGAGCGCGCCGGCATGGCGACCCTGAACGAGGGTCAGAAGATCTCGTTCGACGAGGAGCGCGGCCGCGACGGTCGCACCTCGGCGGTCAATCTTCAGGAAGCCTGACGATGTGACGCCGCGCCCGCTTCGGCGGGCGCGGCCAGCCGCTGTTGACGCAGCGCGCCATCGGCGGCCACGCGCCGCCGGTGATCGGCGAACCGCTCGCCGTCGGCCCGCTCGGTGCGGTGCCCGTTCGCCTTCCACGGCTTGCACAGCTTGCAGCCCGCCCGCCGGTTTCGCGCCCGGCCGCGCTTGTGATGCGCCATTCCCACCGACTCCGTTTCCGTCTGGCCGCTACGCCGGGCGTTGGCGGACTATTCCCCACGCGATGCCCTGACGCAAGCCGGACGAGTCGCTGCCGGGTTGTCTTTCGTGCAACGAAATCAACAACTTGGCATATTCGAACGTGACGTGAACATGGGTCCGAAAAGCGTTTGAAAATAACGGCTTGCCGGAATAGAACAAAGCCGGTACATTGGCTTTCATTGCGGTCGCCGGGGCGGCCATGGGATAACGGGAGCCGGTCAATGCTTCGCTTGGTAGAGCAGGACACAATGGACAAGCAGAAGGCGCTGGACGCCGCCCTGGGGCAGATCGAACGCGCCTTCGGCAAGGGCTCGGTTATGAAACTGGGCCAGCAGCAGGCGGTCGACGTGGAGGCGGTCTCCACCGGCTCGCTCGGGCTCGACATCGCGCTTGGCATCGGCGGCCTGCCCAAGGGCCGGGTGATCGAGGTCTACGGGCCGGAGAGTTCCGGCAAGACCACGCTGGCACTGCATGCCGTCGCCGAGGCGCAGAAGAAGGGCGGCATCTGCGCCTTCGTCGATGCCGAGCACGCGCTCGACCCCAGCTATGCCCGCAAGCTCGGCGTCGATGTCGACGAG
>CAZVLI010000776.1:0-2473 GCA_964627965.1 uncultured Rhodospirillales bacterium | reverse complement strand
GACGTAGGTGACGCCGACGACCAGCGGGTGCAGCGACCAGACCGTGACGTTCAACCGCGCGACCGGGATGCCTTCGGCGACCATGTGCCGGCCGATCTCGGCAGTCAGTTCGGCCGCGTCGCCGCAGGCCCAGGCTTCGCGCAGCAGCCAGTCGACCAGGTCGCCGCCGACATGGCCGTCGTCGGTCGGCGCCGGCAGCGGCCGGTCGCATTCGATGCTGTCCGCCACCGTGTCGAAGAAGCCGATATGACCGGCGACCGCGGCTGTCTCGTCGCGTGCCTTGCCGTAGGACCAGGCGCCGGCCTCGATGGTCTTGTCCGGCAACACGATGTCGAAATAGGTCGCGGTGCCCTTGAACGGACAGAAGGTCTTGAACTCGGAGGGACGCAGCAGCGCCTGGTTCACGTCGCCCGGCGGGAAGTAGTACTGGATCGGCCAGCGCGTCTCGCGGATCACCCGTGCCGCCGCGCTGCGGGCCAGCACATGCTGGCCGTGCTTGGCCACCACCGTGCCGGCAACCGGCTCGACGGCAAGGCGATAGGACCCGGGCGTCTGCGACGTCATGGTTTCCAGAATATGGGGCCGCGGTCCGCCCTTGGGAAGCCTAAGCCATCGCCTCGGCCAGCAGTTCGTAGGAGCGCACCCGCTTGTCGTGCTCCCAGATCGCCGAGGCGACCATCAGCTCGTCGGCGCCGATGGTTTCGATGAACGCGTCCAGCTTCTCGCGCACCGTCTTCGGCGTGCCGACGAAGGCGCATTGCAGCATCGCCATCGCCTGCGCCTTCTCCATCGGCGACCAGTAGTCCTCGATGTCCGGAATGGGTTTGCGCATCTTGCCGCGCGTGCCGCGCACCATGTTCGTGAACTGCTGCTGCGGCGTGGTGAACAGGTAGGCGGCCTCGTCCTCGGTCTCGGCGACGACGGCGCTCATGCCGACCATGACGTAGGGCTTGTCGAGCTGTGCCGACGGCTCGAAGCGCTCGCGGTAGACCTGGATCGCCTGCATCAGCGCCGCCGGCGCGAAGTGCGAGGCGAAGGCATAGGGCAGGCCCAGCATCGCCGCGAGCTGTGCGCCGTAGAGCGACGAACCGAGGATCCACAGCGGCACGTTGGTATCCTCGCCCGGCACGGCGTGGATGACCTGGTTCTCGCGCACCGGGCCGAGCAGCGCCTGCAGTTCGACCACGTCGTTGGGGAAATACTCCGCCGCCTGCGGGTTCACGCGCAACGCCTGCATGGTGCGCTGGTCGGTGCCGGGCGCGCGGCCCAGGCCGAGGTCGACCCGGCCGGGATAGAGCGAGGCCAGTGTGCCGAACTGCTCCGCGATCACCAGCGGCGAATGGTTCGGCAGCATGATGCCGCCGGCGCCGACCCGGATCGTCGAGGTCGCCTCCGCGACATAGCCGATGCACACCGACGTCGCCGCCGAGGCGATGCCGGCCAGATTGTGATGCTCGGCCAGCCAGAACCGCTTGTAGCCAAAACGCTCCACGTTGCGCGCCAGGTCGCGCGAGTTGCGCAACGCGTCGCCTGGCGTGAAGTCCTCGCCGATGTACGCGAGGTCGAGAACGGAAAGGGGAATGCTCATGCGCGCAGTCTACACCGGAGGCAGACTGCCGGCAGCCTGAGGCGGCGGACCGACGTGGATACCCCGAACAAGTCGGGGCATGACGCGGTGGTTGATGGCTATGGAAACCTCGTCATGCCCGGGCTTGACCCGGGTATCCACGTATCGACGCTTGCAATGGCGTTGTAGGGCAGGGCCACCACCCTAGGCGTCCGCTGGCACTTCCGGCGCGAGCGACAGGCCGGGCTGGTTCTGGTCGGTGCCGTCGTCGCCTTCTTCCAGCGGGTCTTCCTCGGCCTCGGCGATGCGCTTGCCCCAGTCGGCCGGCGCGGAGCGGTTCAGCAGGCCGGCGGCCTTCAGCTCCTCGATCCCGGGCAAGTCGCCAAGGCTCTCCAGGCCGAAGTGGCTGACGAAGTCGTCGGTGGTGCCGTAGGTCACCGGTCGGCCCGGCGACCGGCGCCGGCCGCGCAAGCGCACCCAGCCGATTTCCATCAGCATGTCGAGCGTGCCCTTGGAGATCGAGACGCCGCGCATCTCCTCCAGCTCGGCGCGCGTCACCGGCTGGTGATAGGCGATGATCGCCAGCGTCTCCAGGGCGGCCTTGGACAGCTTGCGCTGCTCCTGGCGCTCCTCTTGCAGCAGGTAGCGCAGGTCCTCCGCGGTGCGGAACTGATACTTGCCGCCGACCATGACCAGGTTCACGCCGCGCGCCGAATAGTCCTCGGTGAGCTGCGCCAGCAGGGCCGGCACGTCGGCCTCCTCCGGCATGCGGGCGACGATCGAGGTGACGTCCAGCGGCTCCTCGGCCGCGAACAGCAGCGCCTCGACCATGCGGAGATATTCAGTCGGTTGCGTCACTCGTCTCTGCCTTGATCAGGCTCGGCCCGAAGGTCTGGCGCTGGCGGA
>CAZVLI010000775.1:0-2477 GCA_964627965.1 uncultured Rhodospirillales bacterium | reverse complement strand
CATCGGCCGCCGCGGCCTGCTGGCGCGCGCTCTCCACGCTGTCGCCGACGGCGGCGAGCTGTTGCGACGGGTCGAGCGAGCCGGTCAGCAGGCGCCTTGCCTGGCCCACGTCCAGCCGTCCTTCCAGCCGGGCCGGCTCCGGAAAGCGCAGCTCGATCCGCAACGGGCCGCGATCCGGATCGTCGCCGTCCGCGACCAGGCGCCCGTTCTTCAGCGCCGCCGGGGCGAAGCGTGCTCCGGTTCGCGGCACGCTCAGGCGATAGTTGTCGCCATCGCGCTCGATCACCAGGTCGTAGCGGAAACTGCTGAACCAGTTGTCGTCTTCGAACAGCGGGTTCTTTTCCACGACCTGCCACGTGCCGGCGATCTCGGCTGACGCCGGCGCGGCGCAGATGGCCAGCAAACCGAACAAGACGAATCGGTGCGACAGCCGTGCGATGGCGAAAATGACGCGGTTGGACATGCTGGGTCCGCATCATAGGGACAGCCGCCGTGCGGCCAAAGCGCTCGCCGTCGCTTGACAAGGGACCTTCGGCTATGGTTTCGCCGCTGCCGCGAGGCCCCGCCGGGGCCGCCTGAAGGACGAGTTGCCCGCCATGCATGCCTATCGATCCCATACCTGCGGCGCCCTGCGCGCGGCCGACGCCGGCGCCGAGGTGCGTCTTTCCGGCTGGGTGCACCGCAAGCGCGACCACGGCGGGCTGCTGTTCATCGACCTGCGCGACCACTACGGCCTGACCCAGTGCGTCATCGAGCCGGACAACAAGGCCGCCTTCGACCTGGCCGAGCGGCTGCGCCCGGAGAGCGTGGTGCGGATCGACGGCAAGGTGGTGATGCGCGACGCGGAAGCCGTGAACCCGAATCTGCCGACGGGCGAGGTCGAGGTGCGTATCGCCGAAGCAGCGGTCCTGTCATCGGCCGAGGAACTGCCGCTGCCGGTTTTCGGCACCCAGGTCTATCCGGAGGATGTTCGCCTCAAGCACCGCTATCTCGACCTGCGCCGCGACAAGCTGCACGCCAACATCGTGCTGCGCTCCAAGGTGGTCTCGTCGATCCGCCGCCGCATGGTCGAGCAGAACTTCACCGAGTTTCAGACGCCGATCCTGACCGCGTCGTCGCCGGAGGGCGCGCGCGACTTCCTGGTGCCGAGCCGCCTTCACCCCGGCAAGTTCTACGCCCTGCCGCAGGCGCCGCAGCAGTTCAAGCAGCTGATCATGATCGCGGGCTTCGACCGCTACTTCCAGATCGCGCCCTGCTTCCGCGACGAGGACGCGCGCGCCGATCGCTCGCCGGGCGAGTTTTACCAGCTCGACGTCGAGATGAGCTTCGTGGAGCAGGAGGACGTGTTCTCGGCAATCGAGCCGGTGCTGCACGGCGTGTTCGAGGAGTTCGCCGACCGGCCAGTCTCGCCGATGCCGTTCCCGCGTATCGCCTATGCCGACGCCATGCTGCGCTACGGCTCCGACAAGCCCGACCTGCGCATCCCGTTCGAGATCTCCGACGTCAGCCAGGTCTTCGCCGGCTCCGACTTCAAGCTATTCGCGTCGGTCGTTGAGCGCGGCGAAGTGGTGCGCGCGATTCCCGCGCCGGGCGCCGCCAACCGACCGCGCAGCTTCTTCGACAAGATGAACGACTGGGCGCGCGAGCAGGGCGCGCCGGGCATGGGCTGGACCGCCTTCGAGGATGGCGGCGGGCGTGGCCCGATCGCCGGCCGGCTCGATGACGCTCGGATGGCGGCGTTGAAGGAGGCGACCGGGTGCGGCGATGGCGACGGCCTGTTCTTCGCGGCCGGTAAGCCGGACGACGCGGCCGACCTGGCCGGCAAGGCGCGCGCGAAGCTGGGCGCCGACCTAGAGATGATCGAGAACGCGTTCCGATTCTGCTGGATCGTCGACTACCCGATGTTCGAGTTCAACGAGCGCGACCAGAAGATCGACTTCTCGCACAACCCGTTCTCGATGCCGCAGGGCGGCCTGGAGGCGCTGGAGAGCAAGGATCCGCTGGACGTCCTGGCCTACCAGTACGACGTGGTCTGCAACGGTGTGGAGCTGAGCTCCGGGGCGATCCGGAACCACCTGCCGGAGATCATGTTTAAGGCCTTCGAGATCGCCGGCCACGGCCCCGAGGTGGTCGAGAACCGCTTCGGCGGCATGATCAACGCGCTGCGCTACGGCGCGCCGCCGCACGGTGGCATCGCGCCCGGCATCGACCGCATCGTGATGCTGCTGGCCGACGAGCCGAACATCCGCGAGGTCATCCTGTTCCCGATGAACCAGCAGGCCGAGGACTTGATGATGGGTGCGCCGTCCGAGGTCGACGCGCGCCACCTCAACGAGCTGCGCATCCGCGTCCTGCCGCCGCCGAAGGCTGAGGGCTGAGGCGCGGCGGCGTTAGCCGCCGAGATACTGCATCAGGGTCTGGTTCGAGCTCTGGATGCGCTCGCACAGGATCAGCGACAGGTTGAACAGGATCTGCGC
>CAZVLI010000774.1:0-2479 GCA_964627965.1 uncultured Rhodospirillales bacterium | reverse complement strand
TATACCGGCCAGGGCACGATCGAGGACATGCGCCACGGCTGCGAGTTCCTGCGGATCACTGGCGCGGGCCTGCGCGAGAGCCACGTGCACGACGTGCAGATCACGCGTGAGGCCCCCAACTATCCGTTCCACAACCTGAACGGATGACGCCAGGCGCCCGGATCGATACCGCGCTGCAGGCACTGGAGGCGATCGGCGGGTCGACGCGCAATGTCGACACCGTCTTGCGCGACTTTTTCCGCTCGCGCCGCTATGCCGGCAGTCGCGACCGCCGCGCGGTCAGCGAGCTGATCTACGAACTGCTGCGCCATCAGGGCGAGCTGCGCTGGCGCTGCGGCGAGGATGCGTCGTGGCGGCGCACGATGCTGGCCTTCCTGGCGATCGACCAGGGCCATGCGCGCGACGAGATCGACGCGCTGTTCAGTGGTGAGACCTACTGTCCGGCACCGCTCGATACCGACGAGCAGGCATGGCTCGACGCGGTGACGTCGCGCGAGGAGACGCCGCCGGTCTGGGCGCAGGGCAACTTTCCCGTCTGGCTGACCGACGACCTGGGTGCGCAGTTCGGCGATGACGTGCTCGACGAGATGGTGGCGTTGAACCGCCCGGCGGCGGTCGACCTGCGTGTGAACAGCCGCAAGGCGAGGCGAGAAGACCTCGCCGAGGCGTTGGCGGCCGACGGCATCGAGACGACGCCGACGCCGTTCAGCCCGGACGGACTTCGCCTGGCGGCGCCGCGTGCTCTCACGCGTCATCCATTGTTCATCGACGGCGCGTTCGAGGTGCAGGACGAGGGCAGTCAGCTCGTCGCCTGGCTCACCGACGCGCGGCCGGGTCAGCAGGTCGTCGATCTGTGCGCCGGGGCCGGTGGCAAGACGCTGGCGCTGGCGGTGGCGACGGAAGGTTCCGGCCAGATCTACGCCTTCGACAACAACGGCCGGCGGCTGGAGCGGATGAAGCCGCGTCTGGATCGTGCCGGCGTGCGCAACGTGCAGGGCCACCAGGTGCCGCAGGCCAAGGACAAGCTGGCGGCTCTGGCAGGCAAGGCCGACCGGGTGCTGGTGGACGCGCCATGCTCCGGGACCGGGACCTGGCGGCGGCATCCGTCGGCGCGCTGGCGCCTGCGTCCGGGCCACATCGAACGCCACCGCGCCAGCCAGGCGATGCTGCTGCGCGAGGGCGCCGGCCTCGTGCGTCCCGGCGGGCGTTTGGTCTACGCGACCTGCTCGGTGCTGTTCTCCGAAGACCAGCAGATCGTCCGCGACTTCCTGGCCGAGCGCGACGACTTCCACGCGCTCGACATGGCGGAGGTCTGGGCCGAGGCGCTGCCCGGGGTGACGCCGCCGGCGAATGCCTGGGCCGAGCCTGGCATGCTCCTGACGCCGTACCGGCACGGCTGCGATGCCTTCTACGTCGCGGTCCTGGAACGCCGCGCGGGCTAGGGCCCATGCCGCGGGTGATCGACCTCAGCCTGCCGCTCTACACCGGCATGCCGGTCTATCCCGGCGATCCGGAGACATTGATCGAACCGGTGCTGACGCTTGACCGCGACGGCTGGGAGATGCGCCGGCTGCAGATCAATGCGCACGACGCCACCCACGTGAACACGCAGAGCCACGGCCACGCCGGCGGCAAGGCGCTGGACGACTATCCGCTGGAGCGGTTCTTCGGGCCGGCGTGTCTGTATCGCGACGGCATGACGATGGCGCCCGGGACCGGTGTCGTCTTCCACGACCGCGACATCGACCCGGTGATCGCCCAGCGCATCGTCGAGCGGCGACCGCATTTCGTCGGACTGTCCTGCGCCTGGGAGATCGACGAGGCGATCCTCAAGGACCTGCTCGCCGCCGACGTGGTGGTCTTCGAGCGGCTGGCCAACACGGATCAGCTCCCCGAAACCTTCACCTTCCATGGCCTGCCACTCAACATCCGGGGCGGCGACGGCAGCCCGGTTCGTGCCTTCGCCATCGTCGACTGATTACGACAAGCCCGCTGCTGGCCTGCTACACTCCCGCCGGTCATGAGCGAGCAGGGTTCGTCGGCCGCGCTGGCCGGCTTCGGCAAGCCGATCAAGTGGATCGGCAACGGTATCTGCGTGTTGGGGGCGCTGCTGGTCGCCGGCGGCACCGTCGTCTTCGCCGCCTATCGCGAGTTCGAGCCGGGTTTCTACGTCTTCGGCGCCATCCTGCTGGCGCTTGGTCTGGGGATGCGCTGGGGCGCCACGCGCCTGGAGCGCGACGACGGCCTGTCGCTGCCGGACATCATCGGCTTCGTGTTCATGGGCTTCGGCGCGATCATGGTGGTCGGCGGCATCGCGTTGACCTTCGAGGAACCGGGCGGCATCTTGCTGATCGTCTTCGGGTTGGTCTTCGGTGGCACCGGCTACATGGCGCGCCGGCTGTTCTCCACACCCGAGGGCATGAAGAAGGTCGCCGTCAGCAGCCACACGGTCTCGACGGGCAGCGGCACGCACAGCCAG
>CAZVLI010000773.1:0-2484 GCA_964627965.1 uncultured Rhodospirillales bacterium | reverse complement strand
CAACTTCATTGAAGGCGAGGCGTTCCTGCTGCTCGTCTTCCTCACCATCGGCTACGCCTACCTTCGCGACGCGCACGTCCGGGTCGACATCGTCCGCGACCGGGTGAGCCCGCGCGCGCGCGCCTGGATCGAACTGGTCGGCGCATTGCTGTTCATGCTGCCGGCCGGAATTCTGCTGGTGATCTACGGCGCCGAGCGCGCCGCCTCGGCGTACGAGGACGGCGAACGTCTCGCGCTGGCGCTGGGCGGGCCGTATCGCTGGGTGCTGCGGGCGGCGCTGCCGTTAGGCATGGGTCTGTTCACGCTGATGGTCCTGACGGCGGCGCTGCGCAATATCCACTTCCTCGCGACCGGCAAGGGCGGGCCGGCACCGGCAAAGCCCGAGCCATGATCGTCGACGTCCTGCCCATCGCAATGCTGGTGGCGCTGGCGGTGCTGCTGTTCTCCGGCTTGCCGGTGGCGGTGCTGCTGGCCGGGCTCGGCGTCGGCTTCTCGTTGATCGGGGTGATGATCGGCGAGATGCCGACCATCGCGCTGTTCAACATCCCGCTGCGCATGTTCGGCTCGATCAGCGGCAGCCTGATCTATCCGGCCGTGGTGATGCTGCTGTTCATGGGCGTGGCGCTGGAGAAGTCCGGCATCGCCCGTGACCTGCTGACCTGCCTGAACCTGCTGCTGCGTCGGGTGCCGGGTGGATTGGCGGTGGCGGTAATCGTGATCGGCGTGATCCTGGCGCCGGCGGCGGGGCTGGTCGGCGCCTCCGTGGTGACGCTGGCGCTGATCGCGTTGCCGACCATGCTGGCGCGGGGCTATTCGGCGCCGGCGGCGACCGGATCGGTGGCGGCGGCCGGCACCGTCGGCATCATCCTGCCGCCGGCGGTGATGCTGTTCCTGCTGGCCGGGCAGTTCCGGGTCACCATCGGCGAGATGTTCGTGGCGACGCTGCTGCCGGGCGCGATCCTCGTCGGCTTCTACGTGATCTACTATGTCGGCGCCGGGGCGCTGCGACCGGCCACTGGCAACAACCTCGACGACGAGCTGCCGCAGGGCATTTGGGCCTGGATCGGACTGCTCGTGCGTGGACTGGTGATGCCGGCCGGGCTGGTCTTCGCGGTGCTGGGCTCGATCATCTTCGCCTGGGCGACGCCGCCGCAGTCGGGCGCGATCGGGGCGGCGGGCGGACTTGTGCTGATGGCGCTGAACCGGCGCCTGACCTGGCCGATCTTCAAGGAGGTCGTCACCACCACCACGCTGCTGGCGGCGATGGTGTTCTTCATCATCATGGCGGCGGCGGTGTTCTCCTACCCGTTCCGCTGGTTCGGCGGCGACGACGTGATCCGCGACGGCCTGGCGGCGCTGCAACTGGGGCCGTGGGGGACGCTGGCGGTGATCGTCGGCATCGTCTTCATTCTCGGCTTCTTCATCGACTGGATCGAGATCACCGTGATCACGATGCCGCTGTTCGTGCCGGTGCTGATGACGTTGGACTTCTCCGCCCATGTCGGCGACCAGCGCATCACCCTGGTGTGGATGGCGACGCTGGTGGCGCTGACGCTGCAGACGTCGTTCCTGACGCCGCCGTTCGGCTTCGCGTTGTTCTTCCTGAAGGGGGCGGTGCCGCCGGGCGTGACGCTGGGTCACATCTACCGTGGCATCGTGCCGATCGTCTGCGCGCAGCTCATCGGCATCGGGCTGCTGCTGGCCTTTCCGGCGCTGGCGATCTGGCTACCGGAGCTGGCCTTCCGCTAGATCAGGCCGGCCCGGCGACGGATTGCCTCGTCGCGCAGGCTGACGTCGCCGCCGTCGAACTCCCTGGCGTCGTCGGTGCACAGCCAGGCGACGGCGCGCGCGACCCACTCTGGCGGGATGTGCACCTCGGGGTCGAGCTGGCTCACCGGATTGATGCCCGAGGCCTTGATCTTCACCTGCATCTCGGTGCGCACGGTGCCGGGGCTGAGGCCGATGGACCGGATGCCCTGGCCGGCATACTCGATGTGCGCCGCGCAGGTCAGCGCCAGCGTGCCGTGCTTGGCGGCGCAGTACTGGCTCCAGCCCTCCAGCACGCCGGTCGCGGCGCCGGAGCTGATGTTCACGATCACGCCGCCGTCGCCCTTCAGCATCGCCGGGATCGCGGCGCGCAGGCCGTGGTAGATGCCCTTCAGGTTGATGTCGATGGCGTGGTCCCAGGCGTCGGGGTCGCTGTCGGCGAGCCGCGCGATGGGGTCGATCACGGCGGCGTTGTTGACCAGGATGTCCAACCGGCCGAAGTCGGCGACGCAGGCGTCCACCGCGCCCGCGACCTCGGCATAGCTGGCGACGTCGCAAGCCATGGCGCGGGCCTTGCCGCCGGCCTCGCGGATCGCCTGGGCGTGGCCCTCCATCTCGTCGAGCGAGCGGGCGACCAGCAGCACCGAGGCGCCGCGCGCCGCCAGTTCGCGCGCGGTGGCGGCGCCGATGCCGCGGCTGGCGCCGGTGACGAGACAG
>CAZVLI010000772.1:0-2485 GCA_964627965.1 uncultured Rhodospirillales bacterium | reverse complement strand
GACTCGGCGAACTCGACCTTGGCGCGCAGCCCGGTCTCGACGGGCAGCGGCACGCACAGCCAGACCACGTTCATCAATGTGCCCGAGGACGCGACCGACGAGGACGTCGAGGTGGCGCGGACCGCGGCGAAGAACGACCAGATCGAGGCGCGCGAGGACTGGGCGAGCGGGCGCATCGAGGCGCAGGAGAGCCGGGCCGGCAACTGGTACTTCATCGCCGCCATTCTTTGGGCAGTGCTGACGGCAATCCTGGCCGCCGCCGGGTACCTCTGGGACGAGTTCATGTACCTCCCGGCCGCCGCCGTCGGCCTGTGCACCGTCGTCCTTTGGGTGATGGCGGTGCGCAATCGCATGCGGCAGAAAAAGTTCGGTGCCAGCCACTTCGCGGTCGAACAGATGCCGGCACGTCCAGGCGGCCCGCTCACCGGGACGATCGAGACCGGCATTCCGAAGGCGACACCGCCGGCCGACGGGTTCCGCGTCCGCCTGCGTTGCCTGCACCGCTACGAGTCGCAGGTCCGTATGACCGGCAGCGAGAGCCGGCACAGCACCCGGCGCGTCACCGACGTGAAGTGGGAGGGCGAAGTGGCCACGGCCGGGCAGGCCAGCGCGCGGCTTGACGGGCTGACGGTCCCGATATCGTTCGAGCTGCCCGCTGACCAGCCGGCCTCGACCGCCTGGCACTCCAACAACGGGGTGCGCTGGGAACTGGAGATCACCGCCGAGACGCCGGGCATCGACTACAAGGCAACCTTCGTCGTGCCGGTGCACGACTGACCATTCTCGCTTGCTGAACTGACCCTTGTTCAGTTAGCTTCCGGAATACGGATCAGGCGAGGATCATCCATGTCGACGACCTATCGCTACACCATGCCGGTGGAGCAGACGAAGTGGAGCGTGGACGGCGAGGCGGCGACCCAGTTCACCTGGGAATATGACGACGGCCGTGCCGACCTGCTGAACCTTTACGACAAGGGCAAGAAGCAGCAGTGGGATGCGGCCGACCGTATCGACTGGTCGCAGGACCTCGACCCGGAAAACCCGATGCTGATGCCCGACCAGGGTATCTCGATCTACGGCTCGCCGATCTGGGAGAAGATGACCGCCACGGAGCGCGCCGACCTGCGCCGCCACTCCCAGGCCTGGCAGATCTCGCAGTTCATGCACGGCGAGCAGGGGGCGCTGATCTGCACCGCCAAGATCGTGCAGACGGTGCCGGACATCGATTCCAAGTTCTACGCCGCCACCCAGGTGATGGACGAGGCGCGCCACGTGGAGGCCTACTCGCGCCTGCTGCACGACAAGTTCGACTTGGCTTATCCGATCTCCAAGCCGCTGCTGGCGCTCTTGGAGGACACGATCCGCGACAGCCGCTGGGACTTCACCTATCTCGGCATGCAGATCCTGATCGAGGGGCTGGCGCTGGCCGCGTTCCAGCGCATCCGCGACGCTGCCGAGAACAGCCTGGCCGCCTCGGTGAACGCCTACGTGATGCAGGACGAGGCGCGCCACGTTGCCTTCGGCCGGCTGGCGCTGCGCGACTACTACCCGGAGCTGACCCAGCACGAGCGCGACCAGCGCGAGGAGTTCGCGGTCCAGGCCTGCTACCTGATGCGCGACCGGTTCAACACCCCGGAAGTGTGGGACATCCTCGGCCTGCCGACGGAGGAGTGCCAGGCCTACGTCGAGAACTCCGAACAGATGCAGATGTTCCGCACCCGCCTGTTCAGCCGCATCGTGCCGACGATGAAGGATATCGGCCTGTGGGGCCCGAAGGTGCAGGCCGCCTATGCCGACATGGGCGTGCTGGAATTCTCCAAGATCGATAGCGCCGAGCTGCTCGCCAAGGACGCCCAGGTGGCCGAGGAGTTCGACGCCAAACGTCATGTCGAAGAGGGCATTGCGGCCGAATAACAAGAAGAACCATCCCCGCGATTCGCGGGACAACTCCAGGGCGTCGCCGGCCACCGGCGGCGCCCTTCGCTTGTCTATCAATGGCTAGGTCTGGGCGCTGGACTCCAGTGCGCGCCCTGCATAGCTTCCGCCGATGACACCTTCCGTTCTGATCCTCGACTTCGGCAGTCAGGTGACGCAGCTGATCGCGCGGCGCGTGCGCGAGAGCGGCGTCTATTGCGAGATCGTCCCGTTCAACAACGCCGACGATGCGCTTAAACAAAAACCTCAAGCAATCATTCTAAGTGGCGGTCCTGCATCGCTAACCGACATCGAGGCGCCGCGTGCCCCGGCGGCCGTGTTCGAGGCCGGCGTGCCGGTGCTCGGGATCTGCTACGGCTTCCAGGCAATGTGCCAGCAACTCGGCGGCGACATCGAGAGCGCCGACGAGCGCGAGTTCGGCCGCGCCTTCCTGGACGTGGTCGAGGACTGTGCCCTGTTCGACGGTCTGTGGCAGGCCGGCGAGCGGCACCAGGTGTGGATGAGCCACGGCGACCGTGTGAAGCAGCTCCCGCCCGGCTTCCGGATGGTC
>CAZVLI010000771.1:0-2495 GCA_964627965.1 uncultured Rhodospirillales bacterium | reverse complement strand
GATCATCGTTTTCGGCAGTTCGTCGCGGAACTCGATCTCGCGCGGGATCTCGTGCCGGCCGAGCTTCGGCTGCAGGAACTCCAGCAGGCCGGCCTCGTCGACGTGCGGCTCGCCGTCCTTCAGCTTCACGAAGGCCTTCACCGCCTCGCCGCGATACTCGTCCGGCACGCCGATCACCGTGACCTCGGCGACGCCGGGGTGCTCGTAGATCGCCTCCTCGACGTGGCGGGGGTAGACGTTGAAGCCGCCGGCCAGGATCAGGTCCTTCATCCGGTCGATGATGAAGGTGTAGCCGTCCTCGTCCATGTAGCCGACGTCGCCGGTGCGCAACCGGCCGTCGAGGATGGTCTCCTCGGTCGCTTCCGGCCGGCCCCAGTAGCCCTTCATCACTTGCGGGCCCTTGATGCAGATTTCGCCGGCCTCGCCCATCGGCATGAACTTCTGCGGGTCCTCGCGGTCGGTGATGAGTATCTCGGTACCCGGCACCGGCTGGCCGATCGAGGCCGGCTTGTTGATGCCGTTGATCGGGTTGCAGGTGGCGACCGGCGAGCTCTCGGTCAGGCCGTAGCCCTCGAACACCTTGGCGCCGGTCATCTGCTCGAAGCGCTGCTTGACCTCGACCGGCAGCGGCGCGCCGCCCGACATGCAGAACTTGATCGACGACAGGTCGGCGTTCGGCGCGTCGGGGTGGTTGGCGATGGCGGTGTACATCGTCGGCACGCCCGGCATCAGCGTCGGCTTCTTCTTCGGGATGTCCTTCATCACCGCTTCGAGCTCGAAGCGCGGATGCATGATGATCTCGGCGCCGACGTTTATCGAGTTGTTCATCACCACGGTCATGGCGAAGACGTGGAAGAACGGCAGCACGCCCATCATCCGCTCGCCGCCGGCCTCGTAGTCCGGCATCCACATCGTGGTCTGCTTGGCGTTGGCGTAGAGGTTGGCGTGGGTCAGCATCGCGCCCTTCGACACGCCGGTGGTGCCGCCGGTGTATTGCAGGACCGCGATGTCCTCGTCCGGGTCGATCTCGACCCGCGCCGGCCGGCCGTCATTGTTCAGCAGCTGCTTGAACGAGATGTGCTCCGCGTCGTTCGGCACCTTGGCGATGTCGGACCGCTTGAAGATGGGGAACAGCAGGCTCTTCGGGAACGGCAGCACCTCCTGCATGGTGCCGACCACCAGCTTCTCCAGCCGGCTCTCGCGCAGCATGGCTTCCATCTTCGGGTACAGCACGTTCAGGTGCAGCGTCACCATGATGTCGGTGTGGCTGTCCTCGATCTGGTGCAGCAACTGCTCCTCGGAATAGAGCGGCGAGTAGTTCACCACCGTGCCGCCGGCCTTCAGAACGCCGTAGTAGGCGACGATGAAGTGCGGGCAGTTCGGCAGGAACAGGCCGACCTTGGTGCCCTTGCGCACGCCGAGCTCCTGGAAGCCGCGGGCGGCATGCCCCACCATGTCGGCGACTTCCTTGTAGGTGAACTTGCGGTCCAGGAAGTCGATCGCCGGCCGGTCGCCAAACTGCCTGGCGGCATCGTCCAGCAGCTGGGTCAGCGGCGCGGTCGGCACCGTCGCGTCCCATTGGACGCCCGGCGCGTAGTTCTTCAGCCAGGGTTGCTCGCTCATGACGCTTCCTCCACCGAATGGCTGAGCAGGAACACCGCCTGCTCGCCGACGAGATTGGCCCAGGCCAGCCGTCCGGTCAGGTCGCCGGCGCGGCCGCGATGGTCCAGCATGACGCCGCGCCGGACGTGCACGTCCAGTTCGCGGCAGGTCTCCAGGAAATCCCGGATCGTGCACATGTGAATGTTAGGTGTGTCGAACCAGGCGTACGGCAATGCCTCGGTCACCGGCATCCGGCCCTTCATGAGCAGCGAAAGCCGCACCCGCCAGTAACCGAAGTTCGGAAACGACACGATCGCCGTGCGGCCGATGCGCAGGAGCTGTTCCAGCACCGCGCGCGGGTTGCGCGTGGCCGGCAGCGTCTGGCTCAGCACCACCGTGTCGAAGGCCAGGTCGGGATAGTCGAACAGATCGGTGTCGGCGTCGCCCTGGATCACCGGCAGGCCGTGCGCAACGCAGGCGTTCACGCCCTCCCAGCTCAGCTCGATGCCGCGACCGTCGACCTGCTTGTGCAGACCGAGGTGGCCCAGCAGCGTCCCGTCGCCGCAGCCGACGTCGAGCACTCGCGTGCCCGGCTCGATCATGTCGGCGATGACCCGCAAGTCGGGCCGCAGCGTGTCGGCGCCCATCAGGTCGACCGGGATGTTCATGCCAGTCCCGCCTCGTTGGCGGCCGCGCTCAGGAAGCCACCCAGCGTGCGGAACATCTCCGCCTCGTCCAGCAGGAAGGAGTCGTGGCCGCCGTCGGCGGTGATCTCCACGAAGCTGACATTGGCGGCCACCGCGTTCAGCGCCCGCACGATGTCGCGGTTCTCGGATGTCGGGTACAGCCAGTCGCTGGTGAACGAGATCACGCAGAACCGCGCATCGCAGCCC
>CAZVLI010000770.1:0-2496 GCA_964627965.1 uncultured Rhodospirillales bacterium | reverse complement strand
GGCTGTAGTAGCCCACCTCCTGGTGGGCGGCAAAGCGCTGGAGGCCGGGGGTTTCGTCCCCTTCGAGCTCCTGGAGCGCGGCGTGGGTGGCCAGGTGGAGAATGCCCTGGGGGGAGCGCTCCTCGCGGTCCAGGGTGGAGATGTCGGCGAACTGCCACGGCAGGCGGCGGTCGTCGCCGCGCACCACGTGGCCGCCGTCGGTATGCTCGATCTCGCCGAAATTGACCGAGAAGGCGAGTTGTTGCTCGTCGCTCAGTTGCTGGTCGTGGAACACCAGCACGGCGTAGCGGTCCATGCCGGCTTCGATGGCCGCGACCTGATCGGATGTCAGCGGCTGGCGCAGGTCGATACCGCTGGCCTCGCCGAAGAAGCACGGCCCGAGTTGTTTGATCTCGATGCTCATGGTTGTTCCCTCGCTGATATAGCTTAGCCGGTTTCGCTCAATTCGGCACCAGCCGCGCGCGCTTCCACCCATGGCACCAGTAGACGATGCCACGACCACGATTGAGCCGGATCTCGTAGGCACCGACCGGATAGCGCAAGGTCAGGCGCTCGTTTCCGTCCCGGAACGATACGCGCACGGTCGGCGGGTCCGCCTTCGGCAGGCAGCCTCGCGAACGCGGCCCGTCGCCGAGGCAGCAGCCGAGCGAGCGCGCCGGATCGGCGAAGCAGGCCTGTTGCGCTTCACGGACAGTCACCTCCGGCGCGCTATCGGCTTCAAGTAGGCGCACCGTCGCCCAGTCCGCTTCGATCACCAGTAGTCGCGCACTCGCCATCCTGTCCGCCAACGCCTGTCTCAACTCCGCCGCCGTGCCCTTGCCGAGCATGGGGTTGGTCTCCGTCCGCGTCGGGGCGTGCGCCAGCAGATAGGCACGGGGCGGCGTCCCCTGCATCGCCGTGCCCTGGAACCGCTTGCCGTACTGCACGTCCGGATCGCCGCACGGCAGCACGTCGGTGCAGTCCGGGCAGACCTCGGCGACGGCGGCCGGCAGCGTCGCCGGCACAACGATGGTCTCGGCAGCGGCGGGGGCGGCGAGGCAGCAGATCAGGGCAAGTATCAAGCCCCACCACAATCCGTCACCCCGGCCTTGAGCCGGGGTCCATTTAGACATCTGGCCCGTCCTCGACATGGATCCCGGCTCAAGGCCGGGATGACGTGAAGGGCTCCGGCTAGTCATCGTAGTAGATGAAATACGCGTCATCGGCCCGCATCCCGTGTTCCGGCCGCAGCCAGTTGTCTTCCAGCGCATCGGCGTGCTCGCGCCGTTCGCAGCGGTCGCAGCGCACCGGATAGCGTGTCTCGCGCCACCGAATGAACAGCCGACCGCCTTCCCAGCGCGCGGAAAACCGACCGCGATCGAGCACCCGCGCGCGGCCGTCGTCGTAGACGGTGACGTCGATTTCCATCGATAACCCCGTAGAAAGCCGGGTCCGGCTACATTATATTCCGCGCAACCCAACGGGACACGAGCGATGAGCAAGGCGCGCATCTTCATTGACGGCGAGGCCGGGACCACCGGCCTGCAGATCCGGCAACGGCTGACCAGGCGGACGGATATCGAGCTGATCTCGGTGCCGCACGAGCGCCGAAAGGACACGGCCGCGCGCGCCGAGTATCTGAATGCCGCCGATCTGGCCATCCTATGCCTGCCGGACGATGCCGCGCGCGAATCCGTTTCGCTGATCGAGAACGACACCACGCGGGTGATCGATGCGTCGACGGCGCACCGGGTCGCCGATGGCTGGGTGTTCGGCTTCGCCGAGATGGAACCGGACCACGAGGCCAGGCTGGCCGCCGCCAAGCGTGTCGCCAATCCGGGCTGCTATTCCACCGGCGCCATTGCGCTGCTGCGCCCGCTGGTGCGCAAGGGCCTGCTGTCGGCCGACTACCCGGTGACGGTGTCCGGCATGTCCGGCTACACCGGCGGCGGCAAGTCGCTGATCGCGCGGTTCGAGGGCGACGGCGCCGCCGCCGCGCCTGACCTGTACACCTACGGTCTGAAACTGGCGCACAAGCACCAGCCGGAGATGACGAAGTATGCCGGCCTGAATCGCTCGCCGGTCTTCGTGCCGCATGTCGGCCGCTATGCTCAGGGCATGATCGTCGAGGTGCCGCTGCACCTGGCCGACCTGCCGGGCAAGCCGGACGCAGCGGCGCTGCACGGCGCGCTGGCGGAGTGGTACGCCGGCAAGCGCTGGGTGCGCGTTGCCGACCTGGCCGAGGATGCCGGCCGCGCCGAGCTCGATCCGCAGGCGCTGAACGGCACCAACGAGATGACCTTGCACGTGTTCGGCAGCCCGGACGGCGAGCGCGTACTGCTCGCCGCGGTGCTGGACAATCTCGGCAAGGGCGCCTCGGGCGCGTGCGTGCAGGCGCTGAACCTGATGTTCGGCCTCGACCCCGCCGCCGGCCTCACGCCCGACGTCGGCATCGGCGCCGCCGCCTGACGCTACTCCGCCGCCTGCGTGGCGGCGACCGGCAGCACCTGCACAAGG
>CAZVLI010000769.1:849-2501 GCA_964627965.1 uncultured Rhodospirillales bacterium | reverse complement strand
CGCCGCGAAATCCTGGGGCAGCTGGCGCGCGACCCAAAAGGCGGCGGCGGCCAGCCCTTCGATTCGATGCCGCTGGACGCGCTGGTGACGGCCCTGAGTTCACCCTTCGACCACGGCGCGGTGGCGATCCGCGTGGAGCGCGAGGATGGGCTGGAGGGACCAGCGCCGGTGCTGCCGCGTTCGCCCGAACTGCGCCAGGCGCTCGGCAACCTGATCGAGAACGCGGCGGAGTTCGCGCGCAGCGTGGTGATCATCCGGCTGGGTTGGCGCCCGAGCGGCGAGGTCCGC
Source organism: uncultured Rhodospirillales bacterium (assembly GCA_964627965.1). Taxonomy (GTDB): domain Bacteria; phylum Pseudomonadota; class Alphaproteobacteria; genus JAVKFY01. The sequence goes on along the minus strand of CAZVLI010000769.1, from coordinate 2,213 downwards.
ATCTCCATCGCCGACGACGGCCCCGGCATTCCGCCGCAACTCATCGGCGTGCTGGGCGAGCCGTACGTCACCTCGCGGCCGAAAAGCGGCGGCATGGGGCTCGGCGTGTTCATCTCCAAGACCCTGCTGGAACGGTCCGGCGCCACCTTGACCTTCGCCAACCGGCGTCGTGGGCGCGGCGCGGTCGTTGAAATCGTCTGGGCAAGAGGCACTATGGACCCGCGCCAACGTTATGAATCGGAGACAGCGGGCTCGTGAGTGCCGCCGACGACAACACGCTGCTGCTGGTCGATGACGACGAGCTGTGGTTGAAGCGCCTGGCCCGGGCAATGGAGCGCCGTGAGTTCGAGGTGACGACCGCGCCCTCGGTCGCCGACGGCATCGCCGCGGCACGCCGGTCGCCGCCGAGCTACGCGGTGGTGGACCTGCGGCTGGACGACGGCAACGGCCTGGACGTGGTCGAGGCGATTCGCGAGCGCCGGCCCGACGCGCGCATCATCGTGCTCACCGGCTACGGCAACATCGCCACCGCCGTGGCGGCGGTGAAGCTCGGTGCGGTGGACTATCTTTCCAAGCCGGCCGACGCCGACCAGATCTACGACGCGCTGGTGGCGCGGGGCACACAGAAGCCACCGCCGCCGGACCGGCCGATGTCGGCTGACCGGGTACGCTGGGAACACATCCAGCGCGTGTTCGAGCTCTGCGACCGCAACGTCTCGGAGACCGCGCGACGGCTGAACATGCATCGCCGCACCCTGCAACGCATCCTGGCGAAACACTCCCCGCGCGAGTAGGCGCGCCGACGGGTCAGATCGACCGGGCCAGTCGCATCGCCACGAGCGTTTCGGCGATCCGGCGGGCGACGTCGGGGCGCGCGGGCAGGCCGAAGGCTTCCGTCTCGACCTCGACGAGATAGGCGGCGACGTCAGCGACCGGGCGGCCCTCGACCACCGCCATCTTCCAGGCGTGCATGGCATAGGCATCGTACTCGTCGCGAGGGCGCAGGGCGCCGTCGAGGCCGAGCGGGTCCCATTCCGCCATGAACAGGTCGAGCACGACCTTTCGGTGACGTTTCCATCGCTCACGGTTCATTGAGCAAGGCTAGCAGCCGCAACGATGGCCGGCCTACATTGACGCATGGACGGCGTTATCCTGGGCATCGCCATCATGCTGCTGCCGCTGATGGCGATCGGCGGTTTCGTGCTGGCGATGGAGGCGCGCGGCCGGCTGAAGCGGCTGGAAACGCGCCTCGCCGCCCTCGAAGCGACGCTTGGCGCCACGACGTCGGCGCCTGAAGCGCCGGCACAGGCCGAGACCGCCGCAGCGCCGCGCACAGATAAAACGCCACGCCCGCGCTGCACAGG
>CAZVLI010000769.1:0-839 GCA_964627965.1 uncultured Rhodospirillales bacterium | reverse complement strand
ACCCCAACCCGCCGCCGAATCCGAGCCGCCGCCGGAGCCCGAAACGGAGCCGGCGGTCGCGACCGCGCCGCCCGCCCCGAAACCGTCCTTCGAGGAACGGTTCGGGACCCGCTGGGTGGTCTGGGTCGGCGGACTGGCGCTGGCACTGGGCGGCATCTTCATGGTGCGCTACTCGATCGAGGCCGGCCTGCTCGGACCGGGCGCGCGGGTGACGCTGGGCGGGCTGCTGGCCGTGCTGCTGGTCGCGGCCGGGGAGTGGACGCGACGACGCGAGTTGTCCACCGGGATGCTCGGCGTCGCCAGCGCGCACATTCCCTCCATCCTCACCGCCGCGGGCACCACCGTCGCCTATGCCGTCGTGTTCGCCGCCTACGGGCTCTACGGCATGCTGGCGCCGGCGGTTGCCTTCGTGCTGCTCGGCCTGGTGGCCGTGGCGACGCTGGCGGCGGCGCTGCTGCATGGGCCAGCGCTGGCGGCGCTGGGCATGGTCGGCGCCTATCTGGCGCCGGCACTGGTCTCGACGACGGAACCGAACTGGTGGGCGCTGGCCATTTACCTGGTGGTCGTCACCGGCGCGACCTTCGCGCTGGCGCTGGCCCGCATGTGGCGCTGGCTGGCGATCACGGCCGTTGTGTTCTCCGCGCTGTGGGCCTTCCCCGGTCTGCTGGAGGGCGGGGTGGCGACGGTGCCGGTGATCGCGCAACTCGCCGGCTGCCTGGTACTGGCGGCAGTACTGATCGTCGCCGGCTTGTTCTACGGCCCGCCGGCCGAGCCGGGAAGGATCGACGCGATCTCCTCCGGCGCCGTCGCCGTCTACGTCGTGGTCGGCGCGCTGCTGG
>CAZVLI010000768.1:488-2509 GCA_964627965.1 uncultured Rhodospirillales bacterium | reverse complement strand
GCAGCCTGATCGGCTCGCTGCCGCCGATGCACGAGCTGGCCAGCCAGGCGGGCATCGACCTGCCGGAGGTGCTGGGCCAGGTGAAGGAAGTGAAGAACGGCCGGGAGCCGGCACCGGCGAAGAAACCGGCTGCGCCCAAGCCGGACAAGCGGTGGCGGCGAGGCGTCGGAGTGCCTACATTGAAGGCATGCGAAAGGCAGCGGCACGGCTTCGGCGAACGTGGCTCCCGGCATTGGCCGTGGCGGTCGGTGCCGGCGTCGGTCTGGCGGCCGGAGGTGCCGCCGCGCAACCGCTGGGCGAGGCCTGGCAAGCCCATGTTTTGCCGGCCTTTTCGCGGCTCCTGACGACGTTCTTCTACTGCTGAGAAAAGCACGGAATCGGCCCCACCGGCATGGTGCGGTCGGGTGAATTCTGTTAAAGTCTGACCCCGTTTTCAGGATTCGCGGAACGACATCATTCCCGCCCCGAAACGGGGCGGGAAATCCGGGCGTTTGCCCGGGTCCGCGAACAAGTTCACAGGCAACCGGAATCGACTTCGGACAGCATGAAACTGACGATTGAACGCAGCGCCCTGCTCCGCGCCCTTTCGCACGTGCAAAGCGTGGTCGAGCGGCGCAACACGATCCCCATTCTGTCCAACGTCCTGCTGGTCGCGGAAGGCGAAGGCCTGCAACTCACCGCCACCGATCTCGATATCGCCGTGATCGAGCAGGTCGACTGCGAGATCGGCCAGCCGGGCGCCACAACCGTGCCGGCACATACGCTCTACGACATCGTCCGCAAGCTGCCCGACGGCGCCCAGGTGGAGATTGCCGTCGGCGATGGCGAGGGCCGCTTGAGCGTGCGGGCCGGGCGCGCCGCCTTCGCGCTGGCGTGCCTGCCGCGCGACGATTTCCCGGCGATGGTCGACGACGACCTGCCGTTCCGTTTTTCGGTGCCGGCCGACGACCTGCGCCAGCTGATCGACAAGACCCGGTTCGCGATCTCCACCGAGGAGACGCGCTACTACCTGAACGGTATGTACCTGCACGCCGCCGAGGCGGAGGGCAAGCCGGTGCTGCGCGCCGTTGCCACCGACGGTATCCGGCTGGCGCGGGTGCAAAACCCGCTGCCGGAGGGCGCGGGCGGGATGCCGGGCGTGATCGTGCCGCGCAAGACCGTGGGCGAACTCTACAAGCTGATCGAGGATGCCGACGGCGCGGTCGAGGTGGCGCTGTCCGACACCAAGATTCGTTTCGCCTTCGGCACCGTGGTGATCACGTCGAAGCTGATCGACGGCACCTTCCCAGACTATCAGCGGGTGATCCCGGCGGACAACGACAAGGTCATGGAAGTCGACGGCAAGCTGTTCATGAATGCCGTCGACCGCGTTTCGACCATCAGCTCGGAGAAGAGCCGCGCGGTGAAGCTGGCGCTGGGCGGCGACCGGCTGGTGCTGTCGGCGAACAGCCCGGAGAACGGGTCGGCCACCGAGGAGGTTGCCGCGACGTTCAGCGGCGAGCCGATGGAGATCGGCTTCAATGCCCGCTACCTGCTCGACATCACGTCGCATGTCGACGGCGAGAACGCGCAGTTCGTGCTCGCCGACGCCGGTTCGCCGACGATCATCCGCGACGTCGGCGATGGCGCGGCGCTGTTCGTCCTGATGCCGATGCGTGTCTGATGCCGCGTGTGATGGAGGTCGCCTGATCGCTGTGGAATCCGCGCGCGGCGGGGTGACGGCCGGCACCGGCATGGCGTCCGGCATGCTGGCGCTGCGCCGCCTGATGCTGACCGACTTCCGGGGCTATCGCGAAGCCAGCCTGAACCTGGACTCGCGGCCGCTGGTGCTGACCGGCCCGAACGGTGCCGGCAAGACCAACCTGCTCGAGGCGGTCTCCATGCTGGCGCCGGGACGCGGGTTGCGGCGGGCGAAGCTGGGCGAACTGGCGCGCAACGACGGCCCGGGCAGCTGGGCGGTGGCGGCACGGATCGACGGCCCGCATGGCGGCCACGAGATCGGTACCGGGCTGGTGCTGGAG
>CAZVLI010000768.1:0-470 GCA_964627965.1 uncultured Rhodospirillales bacterium | reverse complement strand
GGCGCAACGCGGGCGGGCCGGCGGCCTTCGGCGAGCTGCTGGGCATCCAGTGGCTGACGCCGCAGATGGACCGGTTGTTCATCGAGGCGGCATCGTCGCGGCGGCGGTTCCTGGACCGGCTGGTGTTCGGCATCGATCCGGAACACGCCCGCCGCGTGGGCGCCTACGAACGGGCGATGCGCTCGCGCAACCGCCTGCTGAAGGAACGTACCGGCGACGGCAACTGGCTGGCGGCGCTGGAGCAGCAGATGGCGGCGACGGCGATTGCCGTGGCGGCGGCCCGGCGCGACGCGGTGGCGTGGCTGACGGCGGCGCTGGAGAAATCGGTCGGGCCGTTCCCGCGTGCCCGGCTGGCGCTGGACGGCGAGATGGAGAACGGCCTCGACCGGGAGCCGGCGGTGGACGTGGAGCAGCGCTTTGCGGACCGGCTGCGGGCGGACCGGGCGCGCGACGCGGCGGCCGGCGGGGCC
>CAZVLI010000767.1:0-2509 GCA_964627965.1 uncultured Rhodospirillales bacterium | reverse complement strand
GACCGGCGTCGATGCCAATGGGGTCAACTCGGGCGCCGCCTACGTGATCTTCGGCTTCACCACCGTCACCGGGACCGCCGGCAACGACAGCCTGGCCGGCGGCAACGGCCGCGACAGCGTCAGCGGCGCGGCTGGCAACGACACCCTGGTCGGCAATGCCGGTAATGACACCCTGGACGGTGGTCTCGGCGACGACAGCTTGGACGGCGGCGCCGACGACGACATGCTCGTCTCTGGCACGGGGAACGACTCGTTGTTCGGCGGCGCCGGCACCGACACCGCCGATCTCAGTTTCGGCAACATCGGCGACGTCGAGGTCCGACTGCTGTCCGGCGCCGAACTCACCGGCCTTCTGTCACGGCCCTCGCCCGCCGACGGCGTGAGCGTCCAGGCGGTGTTCACGGGCGCCGCGGTGCGGATGCAGTTCGTCGGTCAGGAAGCCAGCTTTCAGCTCATGGCGTCCGACATCGAGGCGGTGCGCTTCGGTGACGGCACGGTGGATCTCTCAGAGATCGTCGACCTCGACCTTGCCGACACCGGCGTGGAGGACATCTTCGCCGGTGGCAGCGGCGACAACACACTGACCGGTCGCGACACCGACGACGTGATGGCCGCTGGTGCCGGCAACGACTCGATCGACGGCGGCGCCGGCAACGATCGCGCCTATGGCCAGGCCGGCAACGACTCACTGGTTGGCGGGGCCGGCAACGACAGCCTGTTCGGCAATCTCGGCACTGACACCGTGGCCGGCGGCATCGGCGACGACTCGCTGAAGGCGCAGACCGATGACGACATGCTGCTCGGCGAGGCCGGCAACGATGTCGCCTTCGGCGGTGGCAACGACGACAGCATCAACGGCGGCGACGGCAGCGACACCCTGAACGGCAATTCCGGCTTCGACACCCTCCTCGGCGGGGCCGGTAACGACACGCTACGCGGCCAGGGCGGCCGCGACAGCCTGAACGGCGGCGACGGCGACGACCTGCTGCTCGGGATGCAGGGTTTCGACACGCTGGTCGGCGGTAACGGGAATGACGGCCTGATCGGCGGACCGGCCAACGACACGCTGACGGGCGGCAGCGGCGCGGACTTCTTCACCTTCGCCGCTGGCCAAGGCAGCAACACCATCACCGATTTCGAGGACGGCACGGACACGATCTCGATGCAGGGCGTCGCCGGCTTTGGCGACCTTGCCATCGCTGACGGCGGTGGCGGCGCGGTGGTTACCATCGCCGCCGGGGGCGACGGCCTGTCCATCACACTGACCGGGATCAACGCCAGCCAGCTCTCCGCAGCGGACTTCTTCTTCGCCTAGCCGCGGGCGCGGATCAGCCGCCCTTGCTCCCGCTTCCAGTCGCGTTCCTTGATCGACGCGCGCTTGTCGTGCTGCTTCTTGCCCCGCGCTATGCCAAGTAAAACTTTGGCATAGCCGCGATCGTTAAAGTAAATCTTTAGCGGCACGATGGTGTTGCCGGACCGCCGGACGGCACCGATCAGCTTGTCGATCTCGCGCTTGTGGAGCAGCAGTTTGCGCGGGCGCAGCGGCTCGTGGTTGAACCGGTTGCCACCCTTGTACTCGCTGATATGCGCGTTCAGCAGCCAGAGGGCGCCTTCCTTCTCGGCCGCGTACGACTCCGCGATGTTGGCGCCGCCCTGACGCAACGATTTCACCTCGGTGCCGGTCAGCATGATGCCGGCCTCGATGGTGTCCTCGATGAAATAGTTGTGCCGGGCCTTGCGGTTCTCGACCGCGACCCGTCCGCCGTCCGGCATGGCTTGCGCCGTCCTTAGTTGAGCAGACCCGCGTGCCGCAGCGCGTCGTCGACTTTGGCCTTGGCACCGTCGCTGATCTCCACGATCGGCAACCGGGTGTCCATGCCGCAAAGCCCGAGCTTGTTGGCCGCATACTTGACCGGACCAGGGCTCGGCTCTACGAACAGCGCCACGTGCAGCGGCATCAGCCGGTCCTGGTATTCCAGCGCCGTCTGGAAGTCGCCTTCCAGGCACGCGGTCTGGAATTCCGAGCACAGCTTCGGCGCGACGTTGGCCGACACCGAGATGCAGCCGTGGCCACCGGCGACGTTGTACTGCAGTGCCGTGCCGTCCTCGCCGGAAAGCATGTTCCAGCTCTTGCCGATGGCATGACGCTCCTTGCTCGGTCGCGTCAGGTCGCCGGTCGCGTCCTTCACGCCGACAATGCGCGGCAGGTCAGCCAACCGCTTCATCGTATCCACTTCGATATTCACCACCGCGCGCGGCGGGATGTTGTAGACGATGATCGGAATGTCGGACGCGTCGTGCACGGCCTTGAAGTGCTGGTACAGCCCTTCCTGGTTCGGCCGGTTGTAATAGCCGGCGACGTGCAGCACGCCATCCGCGCCCGCCTTCTGCGCATGTTCGGTGAAGTCGACCGCCTCGGCCGTGTTGTTCGAGCCGGCGCCGGCGATGATCGGCACCCGGCCCTTGGCCTGGTCGGATTGCATATTTATAACCAGCGGTATTGCCAATG
>CAZVLI010000766.1:0-2511 GCA_964627965.1 uncultured Rhodospirillales bacterium | reverse complement strand
TCGAGGTTCGAGTCGACGTTGAAGTGCGTGAGCAGCACACCCTTCGGCTCGCCGCTACTGCCGCTGACCGAGGCGCAGTCCGAAGCCCTGGAAGCGGCTTGCGCCGATATCGGCGAGGTGAAGTGCTTCGTCGCCATGCGCTACTGGCATCCCTTCGCCGCCGAAACCGCGCGCCAGGTGGCACAATGGGGACCGGACCAGGTCCTGCTCCTGCCGCTTTATCCGCAATACTCGACAACCACGACGGCATCGTCGCTGAAAGACTGGCATCAAGCGGCCGAAAAGGCGAACTTATCAGCGCAAACCAGGGCGATATGCTGCTATCCGGCCGAGAATGGGCTTGTTTCGGCGCAAATCGAGCTGTTGCAGCAGAAAATCGCCGATTTACCGGCCGATAAGCCCTACCGTGTGCTGTTCTCCGCCCATGGACTGCCGAAAAAGGTGATCGATGGCGGCGATCCCTACCAATGGGCCGTGGAACAGACCGCCGCCGCAGTCATAGACGGCATGGAGAATCCGCCGACGGATTGGCTGGTTTGTTATCAGAGCCGTGTCGGCCCGCTGGAATGGATCGGGCCATCGACCGAGGCCGAGATCGAGCGGGCGGGCCACGATGGCGTGGCCCTCGTCGTGCTGCCCATCGCTTTCGTGTCGGAACACTCAGAAACGCTGGTGGAACTGGACATCGAGTACCGCGATCTGGCCGAGAAATGTGGCGTGCCGGTCTACCTGAGGGTTCCGGCGGTGGCCACGCATCCCGGTTTCATCGCCGGACTGTCGAGCCTGGTACGTGACGCATTGGCCTGGCCGGCAGACACCACCGCCGGCCCGGGTTGTTCCCGTGTCTGTCCCGCCGCCTTCGGCCGCTGCGCGATGGCGGGGTAGATCAGGCCGCGCTGAGCAGTTCGCGCATCGCGCATCGCTGGCCGCGGCGGCCCTTGAACATGGCATCCACGTCGTCGGCCGCCCGGTACGCGACGTATGATCCGTCCGGATTGTGCTCGACGATGCCGACCAGCACCGAGCGCCCGAACAATCCCTTCACCTGATACACGTGGGATGTCTTGCCATCCTCGTCGGTGACGCGATAGTGGGTGTCGTCGATCCAGTGTCTCGCCGCCATGCTGTCCCCCATGGTTAACGAATTGCTGATACCGAGGTGGGGCCGGATCATCCTTCGATCAACCGCGCAGTGACCGTTGTTACACGGCAGATACAAAATCCATGGACGTTGACTGGTATACCTGGGTCAAGGCGGCACACATCATCTCGGTGATCGCCTGGATGGCGGCGCTGCTCTACCTGCCGAGGCTGTTCGTCTACCATTGCGAGGCCGAGCCGGGCTCGCAGATGTCCGAGACCTTCAAGGTCATGGAGCGCCGGCTGCTGAAGGCGATCATGACGCCGGCGATGATCGCCGCCTGGCTGTTCGGCCTGACCATGCTGTTATCGGGCGAGCGGATCGTCTTCGCCGAGGATATCTGGGTCCACGTGAAGCTGCTGCTGGTGCTGATCATGTCGGCGTTGCACGGCGGCTGCGCGGCCTGGGCACGCGCCTTTGCCGAGGACCGCAACACCCGATCGCCGCGCTTCTTCCGGGTCATGAACGAAGTACCGGCGGTGCTGATGATCGCGATCGTCATACTGGCCGTCACGAAACCCTTCTAGGCCCACATCACAAGCCTGCGCGGGCGCTACAAAGGGCTTGCTTTGGAACGTGGAAGCACTATCTTAACCACGGACGAGCTATTGGGCGAAGCCGCGCCGCCCGGCGCCGAGAACCCCGAACCTCCACGATCTTTTCAGTCCTATGCCGTGCAGACGGCCCTTAGCGTTACCACCCCACATGCACGTGTGCTGCCGACGCATCACCGACAGGCACCCCCGATGAATCTCCAGGAACTCAAGGAAAAGTCCCCGACCGACCTGCTCTCCTACGCGGAAGAGCTGGAGGTCGAGAACGCCAGCTCGCTACGGCGTCAGGACATGATGTTCGCCATCCTCAAGGAACTGGCCGAACGCGACGAGGAAATCACCGGCGCCGGCGTGCTGGAGGTGCTGCAGGACGGTTTCGGCTTCCTGCGCGCGCCGGAGAGCAACTACCTGCCGGGACCGGACGACATCTACGTCAGCCCGAGCCAGATCCGCCGTTTCGGCCTGCGCACCGGCGATACCATCGACGGCCAAATCCGCGCGCCGAAGGAGGGCGAACGATACTTCGCGCTGCTCAAGGTCTCGACGATCAATTTCGAGGACCCGGAGGCGGTGCGCCACAAGGTCCACTTCGACAACCTCACCCCGCTCTATCCCGAGGAGCGGCTGGTGCTGGAGTCGGCCAAGGGCACCCGCAAGGACAATTCCGCGCGTGTGATCGACCTGGTGGCGCCGCTCGGCAAGGGCCAGCGCGGCCTGATCGTGGCGCCGCCGCGCACCGGCAAGACCATGCTGCTGCAGAACATCGCGCACGCGATCTCCGACAACCATCCCGAGGTCTACCTCATCGTGCTGCTG
>CAZVLI010000765.1:0-2514 GCA_964627965.1 uncultured Rhodospirillales bacterium | reverse complement strand
GTAGCCGCCGACACGGTTGGTGATGTCGCCGACGCCGGCGAGGCCGTCACCGGCGCGCGCCGCCGCCCACAGGTCGATGCTGGCGCCGCCAGGTGCGCTGAAGGCCCCGTCGGCATAGGAAATATCGCTAGATTCCGCTTGTAGCACACGCGCCGCGATCGCCTTGCCGGCCTCGACCAGATCGTCGATCGCCTCGCCAACCGCGATGCTGACCAGGCGCATGGAACGGCCGGAGTGGGAACCGCCGCCGACCGAGATGCGTTCGCTGTCGTTCGCGACGAACCGGATGCGCTCGAACGGCACCTGCAACCAGTCGCTCAACAGTTGCGGGAAGGTGGTCTCGTGGCCCTGGCCGCTGCTCATCGTACCGACGGCGAGCTCGATGCTGCCGTCATCGCGCACGGTGACCTCGGCGCGCTCGCGCGGGAAGCCGCTCGTCACCTCGATGTAGTTGGCGACCGCGATGCCGCGCCGCCTGCCGCGCGACGCCGATGCCGCGCGACGTTGCGCGAAGCCGTTCCAGTCGGCCGCCCGCACCGCCGCGTCCATCGCTTCGGCATAGTCGCCGCTGTCGTAGGTCACGCCGACGGCGTTGGCGTAGGGCATGGCGTCGGGTGCGATCAGGTTGCGGCGGCGCAGTTCGACCCGGTCGAAGCCGTGGCGGGCGGCGGCCAGGTCGATCAGCCGTTCGATCATGTAGATCGCTTCCGGCCGGCCGGCGCTGCGATAGACCGCCGTCGGCATGGTGTTGGTCAGCACGGCGTGGCCGTGGAAGTGGACGGCGGGAATGCGATAGACGGACTGCATCATCGACAGTCCCTTGCGCAGCGGCCAGAAGAACACCGTCTGCGCGCCCAGGTTCATCGTGTTGACGCCGCGCATGGCGAGAAAGTTACCGTCGGCGTCGAGCGCCAGCTCGGCATGGGCGGCGAGGTCGCGGGCCTGGTAGTCGCTGAGGAAGCATTCGCTGCGCGTCGCGATCCACTTCACCGGACGCCCGACCCGCTTTGCCGCCCACGGCATCAGCGCGTATTCCGGGTAGAACGCATTGCGGGTGCCGAAGTTGCCGCCCATGTCGCCAAAGACGCAGCGGCACCGCTCGACCGCGACACCCAACGTCGCGGCCAGTCGTTCGCGGCTGCGCACGACACCGGCGCCGGAGGCGGCGCGTAACGTGTACATGTCGCTGCCAGCGTCATACTCGCCGACAACGGCACGCGGCTCCATCGGCGTGCCGGTTACCCGCTGCGCCCAGCCGTCGAAGGCAACGACATGGGCGGCGATGTCGAAGGCATGCGCTGTTGCTTCGGCGTCACCGACCTCGCAGGTCAGCGCAAGGTTGCCGGCGATCTGCTGCCGACCTTCTGCCAGATGGCCGGCGCAATCGTCCCAGACCTGCGGTGCGCCGGGCGACATCGCGGCACGCGCGTCGACCACCGCCGGCAGCGGCTGGTAATCCACGTCGACGAGCTCGGCCGCATCCAGCGCCGCCGCCTGCGTCTCGGCGACGACGACGGCGACAGCCTCGCCGACATGACGGACCTTGTCCGTCGGCAACGCCTGGTGCTTCGTCGCATAGACCTCGAAACCGGGTGGCAGCCGCAGCGTCGCGTCCGGCGGCGCGGTCCAGTCGGTGTTGTGCGGCATCGGGCCGAAGCCATCGGCCGCCGCATCGGCCCCGGTCAGCACCGCGAGCACGCCGGGGAGCGACCGCGCCGGCGTGGCGTCGATGGCGCCGATTGTCGCGTGGGCGTACGGCGAACGCACGAAGGCTGCGAAACAACAGCTCGCTGGCGACAGGTCGGCGGAAAAGCGTCCCTCGCCGGTCAGCAGGCGACGGTCTTCCACGCGCGAGCGCGCGACGCCAATGCCGTCCGGGCGGGCTGGGCGGTCGTCTGACAACAGCGTCTCCCCTCGTTTCGGGGCTATACTAGCGCGACAAGAACTTCATGCGGGGAGATGCCGATCATGAACGCCGTCACGCCCATGGCCAAAGGCCACGCCGGCCTGTCCGATCTCGCGTCGCGTTTCGTCGACATCGACGAGCTGCCCTGGGAGAAGGCGCAGTTCGAAGGTGTCGAGTACAAGACACTGTTCCTGGACAAGGAAGCCGGCGTGATGACCGTGCTGCTGCGCATGGCGCCGGGCGCGCGCCTGCCCGACCACGAGCATGTGCTGGCCGAACAGACCTACGTGCTGGAAGGCCGGCTGGTGGACGATGATGGCGAGGTCACGGCCGGCAACTTCGTCTGGCGGCCCGCCGGCAGCCGGCACGGTGCGCACACGCCAGACGGCGGGCTGATGCTGGCTTTCTTCCTGAAGCCGAACAAGTTCTTCGGCAAGGACGGCACCGTCACCGACATGCTCGGCCGCGACTGGGAGAAAACCTGGGGCTGATCGCCGCGCGAACGACTAGTCGTTCTGGGTCGCGGCCTCGCCGATATTGTCGACGCCGCGCTCTTCCAGCAGCGTGGTCAGCCAGTTCGGGTCCATCTCCGGCACCGAGGAGAGCAG
>CAZVLI010000764.1:0-2514 GCA_964627965.1 uncultured Rhodospirillales bacterium | reverse complement strand
CATGAGCTGCGCGACGGCGACGTGCTGGTGGTGGCGCAGAAAATCGTCTCCAAGGCCGAAGGCCGCATTGTCGACCTGAACACCGTCGAGCCCTCGCCGCGTGCGGTCGAGCTGGCCGAGGCGGTATTCAAGGACCCGCGCCAGATCGAGCTGGTGCTGCAGGAGTCCACCGAGGTGGTGAAACAACGGCCGGGCGTGGTGATCGTCGCGCACCGGCTGGGCTACGTGATGGCGAATGCCGGCATCGACCACTCCAACATCGACTCGGCGGGCGGCCAGGAGAACGTGCTGCTGCTGCCACTCGACCCAGACGGCACCTGCGCCAGCCTGCGCGAGACGTTCAAGCAGCGCACCGGCGCCGATGTCGCGGTGATCGTCAACGACAGCTTCGGACGGGCCTGGCGCGTCGGCACGACCGGCGTTGCGCTTGGCTGCGCCGGCCTGGCCGCCCTGGTCGACCTGCGTGGCGAAAAAGACCTATTCGGACGGGAACTGCTGGTCTCCGAGGAGGCCATCGCCGACGAACTGTCGAGCGCCGCCTCGATCCTGCAGGGCCAGGGCGACGAGGGCCTGCCGGTGGTGCTGGTGCGTGGCTACCGCTCGCCGGCGCCGGCCACCGACGCCAAGGTGCTGGTCAGGCCGCGCGAACAGGACATGTTCCGCTGATGGCCGGTCGCATCGTGGTGCTTTGCGGCGGCGTGGGCGGCGCCAAGCTCGTGCTCGGCCTGTCGAAGGTGCTGCCGCCGGAGCGGTTGCTGGTGGTGGTGAACACCGGCGACGACTTCGAGCATTTCGGGCTCACCATCTGCCCGGATCTCGACACCGTCACGTACACGCTGGCCGACCTGGCCGACAAGGAACGCGGCTGGGGGCGGGCCGACGAGACCTGGCATTTCATGGATTCGATGCGCCAGCTTGGCGGCGCCGACTGGTTCAACTTGGGCGATCGCGACCTGGCGCTGCACGCGGAGCGTACCCGGCGCCTCAAAGCCGGCGAGCGCCTGAGCGACGTCACCGCGGCCCTGCTCGACAAGCTCGGCGTGAAGGTGCCGGTGGTACCGATGTCGGACGACCCGGTTCGCACCGTCGTGCAGACCGACGAGGGCCCCCTGTCCTTCCAGCACTATTTCGTGCGCCGGCGCTGTGAGCCGAAGGTCAGCGGTTTCCGTTTCGAGGGCATCGCGCGAGCGCGCCCGCATCCCGCCATCAAGGCGGCGCTGGCGGAGGCGGAAGCCGTCGTGATCGCGCCTTCCAACCCCTACGTCAGCGTCGACCCGATCCTGGCGCTCGACGACCTGCGCGGCGCCATTCGCGCTGCGCCAGCACCGGTCATCGCGGTCTCGCCGATCGTCGGCGGACAGGCCCTGAAGGGCCCGGCGGCAAAGATGATGGACGAGCTCGGCATCCCCGCCTCCGTCGAGGCCGTCGCGGAACACTACCGTGGCCTGGTCGACGCGATGGTGATCGACTGGAAGGACGCCGGCGCGCATGACGCCATCGCCCAGCTTGGCATGCGGGCGCTGACCGTGAACACGATCATGACCACGCTGGACGAGCGGATCGCGCTGGCCCGCGACGTGATCGACATCGCCGGCACCATCGACACGCGGGCACCGGCATGACCGGCAGCGCGATCTGGGCCGTCCTGCCGTTGAAACCGCTAGCGCAGGCCAAGCAGCGGCTGACGCCGACGCTGAGCGCCAAGGACCGGGCCGGACTGACCCTGGCGATGGCGACCGACGTGCTTGAGACCCTGACGGCGGTGCCGGCGCTGGCCGGCGTTTTGGTGGTCACGGCCGACGAGGCCCTGGCGGCGCTGGCCACCGTGCACGGCGCCAGGCACCTGAACGAAGATGCGGCCGCCGGCTATTCCGAAGCGGTCAGCAAGGCCGCCATGCTGCTGGCCGACGAAGGCGTCGCGGCGATGATCTGCGTCCCCGGCGACGTGCCGTTGATTACCGCCGCGGAGGTCGAGGCGCTGGTCGCGGCGCTGGCGCACCCGCCTGCCATCGCGCTGGCGCCGGACGCAGAGCGCGACGGCACCAATGCGCTGGCGCTGGCGCCGCCGACGCTGCTGACGCCGCAATTCGGGCCTGCGAGTTTCACGCGGCACCGGGCGGCGGCGGACGCCATGGCGCTGCCGGCGACGGTGCTCGACCTGCCGGGCCTGGCGCTCGATATCGACACGGTGGACGACCTGCGCGCCCTGGTCGCGCGGGGTCCAAGCGGCACAACGCGAGCCTATCTTGCGGAAGCGGGGCTGCTCGGTCGATTATCCGCTGCGTGACAGAAGGAAACGCGATGACCTGGGACTGGATCGAGGCGTGGAACGCCACGCCCGACAGGGATCAAGCGCTCGCGCTGGCGGCCGTCGATGACCTGGACCGGCTGACGGCGGCGGCGGCGCGCCTGCGCGATATCGGCCACGGCCGGCGCGTGAGCTACTCGCGCAAGGTGTTCATCCCTCTCACCCAGCTCTGCCGCGACGTCTGCCACTACTGCACGTTCGCGCAC
>CAZVLI010000763.1:0-2526 GCA_964627965.1 uncultured Rhodospirillales bacterium | reverse complement strand
ATGACCTTCTCGCGCTCCTTGAAGTTGCGCGACATCCACTCGATCTGGTCGGCGTAGTAGTTCGGGCTCGCCATCTCCACCGTCGCCGGCAGGTTGAAGATGATCGGCTCGTCGGCGGTCGGTTGCAGGATGTCCATCACCGCGTGGCAGACGTCCAGCGCATAGTCCAGCTCGGTGCCGGTGAAGCTCTCCGGCGAATACTCGTAACGCACCCGCGTGCCGCCGGCCTGCAAGCGCGGCGTCAGTTCCTTGACCAGCGCGGCGCCGTCGGTGGCGATCTTTTTGATGCCGTCGCGATCCTGGTTGAACACCACCCGGCGCTGCGTCGTCGACGTCGAGTTGTAGAGATGAACGATCGCGTTCTTCGAGCCTTCCAGCGACTCGAAGGTGCGTTCGATCAACTCCGGCCGCGCCTGGGTCAGCACCTGGATGAACACGTCATCGGGGATCAAGTCGTTCTCGATGATGTGGCGGACGAAATCGAAGTCGGTGTCGGAGGCCGCTGGAAACCCGACCTCGATCTCCTTGAACCCCAGCTTCAACAGGTGCTCGAAGAACTTCACCTTCTTGTGCCGGCCCATCGGCTCGACCAGCGCCTGGTTGCCGTCGCGCAGGTCGACCGAGCACCAGGTCGGCGCCTTGTCGATGGTCTTGGTCGGCCATTCCCGGTTCGGCAAGTCGATCTGCGGGAACTGCTTGTATTTGTGTACGGGCATCGTCGTCATGACGTCTGCGTCCTTCATGTCTCGCAACGGCGTGCGCGCGTGCGCCGGCCCGGCTCAGGCCCGCCCGCTGCGTCATCAATTCTGTAAGTGCGTGGAAGCGCGTTTAGCTGTCATGTCGCGCCGGATCCATCCGCGTTAGCCAAGCAACAACGGTCATGTCCCGGCCCTGCGTGAGGGCCGGGCCAATAAGTCGCCCGTCGAGCCGGCGCGTATGGGTCCGCGCAGTCATAGCGCGCGCAACTTACTGACTTGCGGTGGTCGCGTCAACGCGGCGGTCGTCGGCGCGCAGATGCGGCCATTGCCGCAGCCAGCCCTTGCGCTCGACCCGCGCGTGATAGACCGCGCTGGCGCGCCGCCCGGCCGGGGTCGGCCGCAGCCGGCCGTCGAACAGGTCGGCCAGGCCGAACGGCGCCAGCACCAGCACACGACCGGTCGCGTCCAGCCGGGCGGCGACGCAGGTCGGGGTTTCCAGCCAGAAGCGCATCGCGTCCGCGGTATCGCGGTAGGCAGGCTGGCCCTTCCGCCGGTTCATTCTGGCCTGGTTCTTCACCGACCATGGCACCGCCGGCCGCCACAACGCCAGCCGCCGCCGGGCGGTCGCCTCTGCCCCGCGGCTCATGTCGCCTGGATCGAAGTAGAGCACGTCGACGTCGTCCAGCGGCGTCGGTCGGTCGTTTCCGGCGAACCGGTCCCAGACCAGTCGCCGCACCGCGCCGGCACCGATCCAGGCGTCCGGCAAGCCGAGCCGCCGAACGCACGCGAGGGCATCGAGAAGGAAGGGGTCGGCGGCGATCAGTCCGGCCAGCAGCCGCGCCAAACGGCGCTCGCGTCCGAGCCGGAAACCGTCGATGTGATGGGGTTGGTAAGAGGTAAAGGCGGGACCAGCGTCAACAAAGGGGGTCGCTTCACACAACACTGGCCCCGCCATGTCCCGTATGGGACTTTTCTCTACTCAGCAAAAGACTTGCCAAGCCGGCGCCAATATGCGCGTCGAATATCCCATATAATACAGCAGGTTGCCGGCATAGCCCCATTTCGGCCTCAGGTCTATTCGCAAAATGCAGCGCAATTCGGCAAATAATGATGTGCCAATCGCAAAATCGTGAGAACTATTAACCATGATGCGGCATGGCTCGACGTTCTTTAAGGATGTTTCGTGCGCTGCCGGATCGCGAGCAATGAAAGCATCAGGAACAGCGCGAAGTACCATTCCTGGGTCTCGCTGAGCCTGACATCGATCGGCCACTGGTCGGACAGTCCCGCCGCGCCCTTGATCCGTTCCAGCCAGCCGACCGCCAGCGCCAGCACCGCGCTCGGCAGGACGATGCGCGGCGGCCAGACCCAGGTCCAGAAGCCGGTCGTGAGCCCGAGCCGGGCGGCCAGACCGAGCGGCGCCAGCACGCCGCCGATCACCGTCCACAGCTCCAGTGCAAGACGCGGCTTCTGATCCAGCCAGCTCGACATATTGTGCAGGTTGGTCTCGCCCTGATCGTTGATCGCGGCGATGCCTTCCGGCGTACCCCAGCCGAACCAGTGCTGGCCCCAACTCACCTCCTCGCCGCCGAAGTAGAAGCAGCCGGCGGTCATCGCGGCGACCCAGGTGACGGCGAGCGGGCTGCCAAGCTGCCGCCAGCGCGCCAGCGTCGCCAGCCCGGCGACGACGGCGATGAGCAGGAGGAGCGCGGTGATGTTCTCCTCCGGGCCGAGTTCGCTGTCCCACAACTGCCGGTAGGACGGCTCGTCGGCGATACGCCAGCCGATGTTGAAAACAATCCACGCCAAAGGCAGCCAGAGCCAGACG
>CAZVLI010000762.1:0-2532 GCA_964627965.1 uncultured Rhodospirillales bacterium | reverse complement strand
TACACTCTTTCCCTACACGACGCTCCTCCACCGGCACCTCGCGGGTGCCGTTCGGACCGGCGACGGTGACCTTCGCGCCCGCCGCGACCAGCGCCGGAACGCTGTCGGCCGCCGGCGAAGCATTGCACAGGTTACCGCCCATCGAGGCGCGGCCCTGGATCTGGGTCGAACCGATCAGGTCGAACGCCTCGGCGATGCCGGGCCAGGCCTTGCAAACCGCTTCGTTCTCGTTCAGCTCGGCACCCGCCACCGCGGCACCGACGCGGAACCCGCCGCCCTCGGCCTTGATCTCCCGCAACTGCGGAATCTTCTTGATGTCGACGATCAGTCCGGGTGCCGTCATCCCGCTGCGCATCTGCACCAAAAGATCGGTGCCACCCGCCAGCACGCTGGCATCGCCATTGGCTTTGCTCAGAATCGCGACCGCTTCCTCAACCGTCGTTGGCGCTTCGTATTGTATTGCCGCCATGTCTTTCCCTGCTGCCTCACAATTCAGCTTCGTGGCCTCAGCTTAGCATGCCAGACGCGCATACAAGCACCCTTGCGACGCGGCCACGCTATCGCCCTGCCAAATACTCGTCGGCCAGCGCGCACACGTCAAATACCAGTGTCGGCGTCAGTTCCTGCCCACGCGTGTGGGTCCAGCCGACATAGGTCAGCCCGCGCAGCAGCGTGAACAGCGGCAGCGCCGCCACCGTCGCGTCGGGCAACGGCCGCCACTGGCGATAACCCCGCACCAGCGCCGCCTCCAGCGCCAGATAATCAGGCTCCCGCCGGTGCCAGAACAGGGCCGTGGCCAGCTCGAACAGGTGCCAGCCGAAGCCGCAATCGTCGAAGTCGATGAGCTGCGGCGCGCCGGCGTCGACCAGCACGTTCTCCGGCAGCATGTCCGCGTGGATCAGGCCGTATGCGCCGTCGAAGCCCGCCAGTTCCTCGCGCGCCGCGGCCGTCGCCCGGCGCAGGAACTCGGCATCGCCCGGCGTCAGGCTCGCCAGGTCCCACGGACGCCCCCACAAGGGCTCGGCGCCCGTCAGTCCATCGAGATCCCAGGCCGGGCGCGTGAACCAGGTCGGGCGTCGCCAAGCTGCCGTGGCCTCGTGCAATCGCCCGGTCAGCGCACCGAGACGCTCGAACAAGGCGGCACGCTCGGCGCCGGCGAGGTCGAGCGGCGTGCCGATGGCGCCCAGCGGCCGGCCGTCCAGCCAACTCAGCATGTCCACGCGCCGGCCCTCGACCTCGATCAGGTCGTCGCCATTCGCTGCCGGAATCGGCCTCGGCACCGGCAGGCCCGCCAGGCCGAGTTCCCGCATCCAGGCCAGCTCCGACCGCAGTGCGTCGTCGCCGTGATAGCCGCGACGATGGATGCGCAGCACCGCCTGCCCACCATCGGGCGCCGTCACCCGGAATACGGCGTTCTCCCGCCGCTGCAACAGCACTGGCGCCGGCGCAGCGTCGACCCAGCGGCGATGTGCCGCACGCGCCAACGCGTCGAAATCCGGCTCGCCGCCGTCGCCCATGTCCGATCCGCTCCCTTCGGCCGGCGCGGACCATAGCGCAAGCCGACCCGGCTTGTGCGACGCGCCGGCGCAAGGCATTGATGGCGGCCATGAACGACATCCGCCTCGGCCTGATCGGCGACAACATCCGCGACTCGAGCGCACCGGCGCTGCACCGGCTCGGCGGCGAGCTGACCGGCCTGTCGGTGAGCTACGATCTGCTGGTGCCGGCCGAGCGCGGCGAGGACTTCGACGCCACCTTCCGCCATGCCGCCGAGACCGGATATCGCGGCATCAACATCACCCTGCCCTACAAGGAACGCGTGGTCGCCAAGGTGACCATCGACGATCCCCTCGTGCGCGCGCTGGCCGCCGTGAACACCGTCCTGTTCGAGCCGGAGGGCCCGAAGGGGTTCAACACCGATTTCTCCGGCTTCGTCGCCGCCTACCGCAATGCTTTCGCCGACGCGCCGACCGGCAGCGTGTGCCAGATCGGTGCCGGCGGCGTCGGCAAGGCAGTCGCCTTCGGCCTGATCGAACTTGGCATCGAGGACTTGCGGCTGGTCGATCTCGACCGACCCAAGGCCGAAGCGCTGGCTCGGACGCTGCTGCGTGCCCGTCCGGACCTGCGTATCGAGGTCGCCACCGAGCCTGCGACGGCCGACGGCATCATCAACTGCACGCCGGTCGGCATGGTCGGCTACGGCGGCACCCCGGTCGAACCGGCGCTGCTGCAGGGCGCATCGTGGGTGTTCGACGCGGTCTACACACCGCTGGACACGCCCTTCCTGCAGGCCGCGACGGCCGCCGGCCTCAAGGTACTGAGCGGCTACGAGCTGTTCTTCTACCAGGGCCTGCACGCCTTCGAGATCTTCTGCGGCCGCCGCCTGGATGAACCGGCGTTGCGCGCCGCCCTGCTGGCGCAGGCCCGGTCCGGCATGCGATAACGGTCCACGAAGCGCGAGGACGCCACGCATGCCCGATTCCGTGCCCCAGACGATCCTTTCCGATGCCCAGCGGACCGCGTATCGCGAGC
>CAZVLI010000761.1:0-2539 GCA_964627965.1 uncultured Rhodospirillales bacterium | reverse complement strand
CACCTCCTCGAAGGCTTCCGGCGTCGGCGCCACGCACAGCACCTCCGCGTGGCAATCGGTGGGGATGACGTTGACGAATGTGCCGCCGCGGATGTTGCCGACGCGATAGGTGACTTCGCGCGCCACGTCCGACCAGCCCTCGATTTCGCCGATCAGCCGCGCCATCACGCTGATCGCGCTGCGCCCGACGCCGACCGCGACGCCGGCATGCGCCGGCTTGCCGCGCACGTGCAGCTTGTAGCGCAGGAAGGCGTGTCGGCCGGTGACGAAGATGTCCGGCTTGCCCGGCTCCGGGACCAGCACGTAGCGGCTCTTGCGCGCGATGTCCTCGATCAGGCGTCGCGTGCTGGGGCTGCCGATCTCCTCGTCGGGGATGAACAGGAAGCGCAGCGGCAGGCTCAACCGGTCCCGCTGGCGCAGCAGCTTCGCCACCGCGTGGCAGGCCAGATACATACCGCCCTTCATGTCTAGAACCCCGGGCCCGAAGAGTTGGTCGCCATCGCGACGCACCGGCAACTCGTCGCTGAGCGTCCCGACGAGGTGCACGGTATCGAGGTGTCCCAGCACCAGGATGCCGGCGGCCTCCGCCGGATGGCCGAAGTCCAGCACGGCCTCGACCACGTCGCCGTAATCGTCCTGGCCGGGATGGCGGGTGACGGTGGCGCCGATCCGTTCCATCTCGGCGACGGCGAGGTCCATCATCCGGTTGACGGCCGCCGCGTCGTAGCTCGGGCTCTCGACGGCTGCCCAGGCCGAGATGCCGGCGGCGATCTCTTCCGCGTCGAAATCCAGGCCGACGGCGTCGGCGCTCACGACAGGCCCATGCCGCCGTCGGCCCAGACCATCTGCCCGGTGACGTAGGCGGACAGCGGCGAGGCCAGGAACAGCGCCACGCCGCCCATGTCCTCCGGTGTGCCCCAGCGCGCCAGCGGGATGGCCTGCAACGTGCCCTGGTAGCGCTTCTCGTTGTCGCGCGTGACCTTGGTGATCTTGGTGTCGACGAAGCCGGGCGCCAGGCCGTTCACCCGGATGCCGTCGGTCGCCCACGCCTCTGCCAAGGTCATGGTCAGTGTGCGCAGCCCGCCCTTGGAGGCGGAGTATGCCGGATTGCCCCTCACCGCGTGGAAGCTGGCGCCCGAGCCGACGATGATCAGCGACCCGTTCGAGGCCGCCAGCATGTCGTGGAACTTGGTGGCGCAGGCCATGACGCTCATCAGGTTCACGTCCATGACCTTGCGGAAGCCTTCCATCTCGAACTCGCCGCGCCGGTAGATCACGGTCCCCTGCGCCAGCACCAGGACGTCGAGCGTCTCGAACGGTGGCGTCAGGTCGGCGACGGCCTTGTCCGTGCTGATGTCCCACTGGAAGTAGTTCAGGCCGTCAAGGTCGCAGCCTTCCTCGCCGGCGTAGTCGGCCGCGCTGGGGCGCGTGCCGGCGACATGGACGCTGGCGCCGCAGTCCTTGAAGGCGTGCGCGATGCCGTTGCCGATGCCGGACGAGCCGCCCACCACGAGGACGGTCTTGCCGGAGAAATCGAGGGCGTTGTTGAGCATGGACGGGCTCCTGTCGGGTGGGCGGTTCGCTTTCCGTTAACCTTGTCTGGATAGCGTCGGCGGGACAACAGACACAGTCGATTGCTGCGATGGTCCCGATATTCAACATCTCGTCCACCGGCGCGTCCGCGACCGCTTGGCTTACCAAGCTGCTGAACCGGCACCCTTCCATCGTGTGCCTGCACGCGCTGCGCGACGACCCGTTCAACGACGACCAGGAGATCGAGCCGGCCGACATGGTCAGGGGCCTGCTCGACCTGTGCTACCGGACCAAGGAGATGCGCTGCTTCGGCGTCATCCACTCCTACTACGACACCAAGGTCTATGACGCGGTGAAGGCCGGCAATGGCGGTTTCATGGCCATCGTCCGGCATCCGATCAACCGTATCCACAGCCTGTTCAACCACCACTATCGCGAGATCAGCGGCCACACCGTGCGCAACAACGACGTCTACGGCACCATCGTCGAAGACGGCGCGGTCCGCGAGTTCCTGCCGATGTTCGAGACGCGGGTGACCGACACGCTCTACGCCGACATGGCGAACCTGACCAAGGCCAAGCCGGAAGAGATCGCGCTGTTCGAGCGGCTGACGACCGACGCCGACTATTGCCGCGCCAAGCTGGAACTGATGCTGGACGAGGACTTGGCGCCGTTCGACTTCGTCATCCGCAGCGAGCTTGGCAACAAGTTCAACGTTCACTCTTCCGTCGCGCGGACGGCGGAGGACATCTACGAGCAGTGGCCGCAGCCCTATCGCGACTGTTTTCAGGAGTATGCGACGCGGATCGGCCTGGTTGGCGTCCGCGACGTCTATCGGCACTACGGCTACGACGTGGCGCCGATGCTGGTCGCCTGAGGCCGCCAGGGGCCGAGCCATAGCGCCGCGGCGGTGAAGCCGCCGTAGCAGGCCATCGCCACGGCGATCACCCACAGCAGGTCGTTCAGCGTCATCTCGCCCTGCGCCAGCCACAGGCCGCCAGCGGCG
>CAZVLI010000760.1:0-2543 GCA_964627965.1 uncultured Rhodospirillales bacterium | reverse complement strand
CTCTCAACGAAAGGATAAGCCAATGGCCATCGCCAGCCAGAACATCCGTATCAGGCTCAAGGCCTTCGATTACCGCGTCCTCGATGCGTCGACGCAGGAAATCGTTAACACCGCCAAGCGGACCGGCGCGCAGGTGCGCGGCCCGATCCCGATGCCGAACAAGATCGAGAAGTTCACGGTTCTCCGTGGTCCGCACGTCGACAAGAAGTCGCGCGACCAGTTCGAGATCCGCACGCACAAGCGCCTTCTCGACATCATCGACCCGACGCCGCAGACCGTGGACGCGCTGATGAAGCTCGACCTGGCCGCCGGCGTCGACGTCGAGATCAAGCTCTAAGGACAGGCGGATGCGTTCCGGAGTCATCGCCCGCAAACTCGGCATGTCGCGGGTTTTCCTCGAGGACGGCAGCGACGTGCCGGTCTCGGTGCTGCACCTGGACAGCTGCCAGGTGGTGGCGCAGCGCACGCCGGAGACGGACGGCTATCGTGCCGTTCAGCTCGGTGCCGGCGCGGCCAAGCCGAAGAACGTGGTGAAGGCCATGCGCGGTCACTACGCCAAGGCCGAGGTCGAGCCGAAGCGCAAGCTCGTCGAGTTCCGCGTCGACGAGGACGCGATGCTCGATGTCGGCTCGGAGTTGCTGGCGGATCACTTCGTCGATGGCCAGATGGTCGACGTGCGCGGCATTTCGATCGGCAAGGGCTTCGCCGGTGCGATGAAGCGGTGGAACTTCGGCGGTCTGCGGGTGTGTCGATCTCGCATCGCAGCCACGGTTCGACCGGTAACTCGCAGGATCCGGGCAAGGTCTTCAAGGGCAAGAAGATGGCCGGCCATCTCGGTGCCGAGCGGGTCACCGTGCAGAACCTGCAGGTGGTGCGCACCGATCCGGACAAGGGCCTGATCATGGTCAAGGGCGCCGTGCCCGGGCCGAAGGGCTCCTGGGTGATGGTCTCGGACGCGATCAAGCAGGGCGTGCCGGAAGGCGCCCCGGTTCCGGGTTCGATCCGGGCCGCGGCCGCGGCGCCGGCGGAAGCACCGGCCGAGACCCCGGCCGAAGAGACGCCCGCCGACGACAGCGCGGCGGACGAGTAGGACAGAGACGATGCAGGCGGACGTTAAGACGCTGGACAACGAGGCCGCGGGCTCGATCGAGTTGGCCGACGCCATCTTCGGGCTGGAGCCGCGCCGCGACATCCTGCACCGGGTGGTGACCTGGCAGCTCGCCAAGCGCCGCGCCGGCACGCACAACGCCAAGGAGCGCGCCGAGATCCGCGGTTCCTCGGCGAAGATCTGGCGCCAGAAGGGCACCGGTCGTGCCCGGCACGGCAACAAGAAGGCGCCGCAGTTCCGGGGTGGCGGCGTCGCCTTCGGGCCGAAGCCGCGCGACCACGGTTTCGACCTGCCGAAGAAGGTGCGCCGGCTTGGCCTGATGAACGCGCTGTCGGCGAAGCGCGCCGCCGGCGAGCTGATCGTCGTCGACGCGGCCACGCTGTCGGCGCCGAAGACCAAGGATCTGATCGGTCGGCTGGCCAAGCTGGAGCTCGATGACGCGCTGATCATCGACGGCATGGCCGTGGACGAGAACCTGGCCCGGGCGGCGCGGAATGTGCCGAAGATCGACGTGCTGCCGAGCCAGGGCGCCAACGTCTACGACATCCTGCGGCGCAAGCAGCTGGTGCTGACCAAGGCGGCCGTGGCGGCGCTGGAGGCTCGACTGGGATGACGACCGAACGCGATTACAACGTGCTGCTGGGCCCGGTGATCACCGAGAAGGCGACGCTCGGTTCCGAGCACGGCCAGGTGACCTTCCGGGTGGCGATCGATGCCACCAAGCCGGAAATCCGCACGGCGGTGGAGAACCTGTTCAAGGTCAAGGTGACGGCCGTGAACACCGTGCGCATGAAGGGCAAGGTCAAGCGGTTCCGCGGCCAGCTCGGGACGCGTCCGGACTGGAAGAAAGCGATCGTGTCCCTGGCAGACGGGCAGTCGATCGACGTGACGACGGGGATCTAGGCATATGGCGCTGAAACAATATCGGCCGATGACGCCGGCCCAGCGCGGCCTGGTGCTGGTCGACCGCTCGGGCCTGCACAAGGGCCGGCCGGAGAAGTCGCTGACCGTTGGCCTGACCAAGAAGGCCGGTCGCAACCATCATGGCCGCATCACGTTGCGTCGCCGTGGCGGCGGCCACAAGCGGCTCTACCGCGTCGTTGACTTCAAGCGTCGCAAGTTCGACGTGCCAGCGACCGTGGAGCGGCTGGAGTACGACCCGAACCGGTCCGCATTCATCGCGCTGCTCGCCTACGAAGACGGCGAGAAGGCCTACATCCTGGCGCCGCAGCGTCTGGCCGTCGGCGACACGGTGATCTCCGGCAACCGGACCGACGTGAAGCCGGGCAACGCGATGCCGCTGAACTCGATCCCGGTCGGCACCATCGTGCACAACGTGGAGCTGAAGGCGGGCAAGGGCGGCCAGATCGCGCGCTCGGCCGGCACCTACGTTCAGCTCGTTGGTCGCGACCAGGGCTACGCCATCCTGCGCCTG
>CAZVLI010000759.1:0-2543 GCA_964627965.1 uncultured Rhodospirillales bacterium | reverse complement strand
CGGCGGAAACCGCGTTCACCCGGATGTTCTTCGGCCCGAGGTCGGCGGCGAGGTAGCGCACGCTGGCCTCCAGCGCCGCCTTGGCCACGCCCATGACGTTGTAGTGCGGCACCACCTTCTCCGCGCCGTAGTAGGTCAGCGTCAGGATCGAGCCGCCTTCGGCCATCAGCGGCTCGGCGCGGCGCGCGACGGCGGCCAGCGAGTAGCAGGACACGTCCATCGACATGGCGAAGTTGTCGGCCGTGGTGTCGGCGTAGCGGCCCTTGAGCTGGTCCTTGTCGGAGAAGGCGATGGCGTGGACCAGGAAATCCAGCCCGCCCCAGCGCTCGCCGATCTCGGCGAAGGCCTTGTCGATGGATTCGTCGCTGCCCACGTCGCAGTCGATCAGGAAATCGGAGCCGAGCTGCTCCGCCAGCGGCCGCACGCGGCGCTCGAAAGCCTCGCCGAGATAGCTGAAGGCGAGCTCCGCGCCCTCTTCGGCGCAGGCCTTGGCGATGCCCCAGGCCAGCGAACGGTCGTTCGCCACGCCCATGATCAGGCCGCGCTGGCCCTGCATCAGGCCGTTCGCCATGCTTGTCCCTTCCACGATGCCCTCGAGTCGTTCGGTTGGCTGCAACATAGCCCAAGCCAAGCACCGGGCAAAGCCGCGCCGGCCCTGCTAGGATGGCGGCAAAACCCTAGTTTTCCGGAGAATTCGCGTGGCGTTCGAGACCATCCTTTACGAAGAAGACGGGCCGATCGGCTGGCTCACCCTGAACCGGCCCGACGACGGCAACATGTTCACCGCCCAGACCTGCCACGAGGTGCGCGACTGCATCGAGGCCATGCGGCACGAGACCCGCACGCGGGTGCTGGTGCTGAGCGGCGCCGGCGACCGCTTCTTCTGCATCGGCGGGCGCAAGACCGGGCTGCCGGACACGCGGATGTATGCCGGCATCCTGCCCACGCTGGAGATGTACGACGCCATCGACCGCCTGCAGAAGCCGGTGATCGCCATGGTCAACGGCTATGCCGTCGGCGGCGGCAACGTGCTGCAGATGGTCTGCGACCTCACCATCGCCAAGGAGAGCGCGGTGTTCCGCCAGGTCGGCCCGATGATGGGCAGCTTCGATGCCGGCTACGGCACCTGGTACTTGGAGGACCTGGTCGGCAAGAAGAAGGCGAAGGAGATGTGGTACACGAACGTCCGCATCCCGGCCGCGGAGGCGCTCGACATCGGCCTGATCAACAAGGTGGTACCCGACGACCAGCTCCGCGAAGCGACACGCGCCTGGGCACTTGAAGTCGCGGATCGGGGCGCGTTCGCGCTGGCCTCGATCAAGGGTGCGTTCAACGCGCGCCACGGCGGCGTCGGCGGGCTGGCCCGGATGGCGCACGACCTGCTGCTGCGCGGCTACCTCGACAGCGAGGAATCCAATGAACTGTCCAAGGCCTTCGGCGAAAAGCGCCAGCCGGACAGCGACACATTCGGTCACTGACCTGCCCCGTCACCCCGAGCGAAGCGCGCAGCGCGTAGACCCGGGGTCCATGTCGACACCAGGTTTCGACTTCGACATGGACCCCGGCTCAAGGCCGGGGTGACAGGCGAGGAGAAACGAGGAGAACCCCATGTCCGTCGATTATGAAATCCGCGAGGAATTCGCGGTCATCACGCTGAACCGGCCGGACGCGCTGAACGCGCTGAACGCCGTCGTCATGGCCACGCTGGACCGGCTGTTCGACGAGGTCGCCAGTTCCAAGGCGCGCGCGCTGCTGATCACCGGCGCGGGCGGTCGCGCCTTCTGCGCCGGCGCCGACATCACCGGCCTGCTCGACGCCACGACGCTGGAGCATCGCGAGAAGATGCACGACGGCCAGCGCATTATGGGCAAGCTCGACATGCTGCCGCAGCCGTCGATTGCGGTGATCGACGGCTATGCCTTCGGCGGCGGGCTGGAGCTGGCACTGGCCTGCTCGTTCCGGCTGGCGACCGCGAAGTCGAAGGTCGGCCTGCCGGAGGTGAAACTCGGGCTGGTGCCGGGCTACGGCGGCACGCAGCGGCTGCCGCGACTGATCGGCGAGAGCCGGGCGCTGGATATGGTGATGACCGGGCGCGCGGTCGAGGCCGACGAGGCGCTGAGCTACGGCCTGGTGAACCAGCTCGTCAGCGAGGACGATCCGATGGGCGAGGCGATGGCCTTCGCCCGCCGCTTCACGCAGTTCGGCATGCCGATCCTGCGCTACGGCCGCGCGGCGGTGCAGGCCGCCCGCGAGACCAGCCTGGCCGACGGGCTGAAGGCCGAGGCCGACATCGGCGCGCTGGCCTACGGCACCAACAACGCGCGCGAGGCATCAGCGCGTTCCTGGAGAAGCGCAAGGCGGACTACAAGGATGACTGACGGCGCCGGGCGCGTCGTGGCGGTGACCGGCGCCAGCAGGGGGATCGGCGCGCACACCGCCGCCGTGCTGGCGCGGCGCGGCTACACCGTCGGCGCGCTCTCCCGCAAGGGCATCGGCATCGAGCAGTTCGACGAGGATTCCTTCGGCGCCGACACCTCGGTCGT
>CAZVLI010000758.1:0-2545 GCA_964627965.1 uncultured Rhodospirillales bacterium | reverse complement strand
GCACCGCCGCCCTTGCCGGCGCGTGCGGCCAGGAGGCGCCCGCCGCCGGCAGCGGCGTCCTGCGCCTCGCCGCCAGCGCCGGCGCCGACAGCCTCACGGGCGGCGACGGCAACGACACGCTGGACGGCGGTGGCGACAACGACACCCTGTTCGGCGGCGGCGACGGCGACTCGCTGCGCGGCGAGTTCGGCGCGGACAGCCTCGTCGGCGGCGCCGGCAACGACTCACTCTTTGGCGGCAACAACGGCGACACGCTGCTGGGCGAGGGCAACGACGACAGCCTCGACGGTGGCGACGGCAGCGACAGTCTCGATGGCGGCAACAACAACGACACGCTCGACGGCGGTAACGACAATGACACGCTGATCGGTGGCAGCGGCAACGATAGTCTCGACGGCGGCGACGACAACGACAGTCTCGACGGTGGCAACAACAACGACACGCTGATCGGCGGTGACGGCAACGATACGCTCGACGGCGGCAACGACGACGACAGCCTGCTCGGCGGCAACGACAATGACGATCTGTCCGGCGGCGGCGGCAATGACACGCTGGATGGTGGCGCCGGCATCGACACGCTCAACGGCGATGGCGGCAACGACTCTCTCCTGGGCGATGCCGGCAACGACAGTCTGGTCGGCGGCACCGGCAGCGACACGCTCGATGGCGGTGGCGACAACGACAGCCTGTTTGGCGGCGATGGTGCAGACTCGCTGCGCGGCGGCTTCGGTGCCGACAGCCTCGTTGGCGCCGACGGCAACGACAGCCTGTTCGGCGGCAATAACAACGACAGCCTGTCCGGCGGTATCGGCAACGACGTGCTGGACGGCGGCGACGGCGACGACACGCTCGATGGCGGCAACAACAACGACAGCCTGTCCGGCGGCAACGACAACGACGACCTGTCGGGCGGTGACGGCGCCGACACGCTCGACGGTGGCGACGATGCCGACACCCTGGACGGCGAGGGCGGCAACGACTCGCTGCGCGGACAGAACGGCGACGACCGCCTGATTGGCGGCGATGGCGCCGATACGCTCGACGGCGGCAACCAGAACGACAACATCAGCGGCAATGACGGCAACGACAGCCTGATCGGCGGCAACGGCGCCGATGTTCTCGTCGGCGGTGCCGGCGCCGATACGCTGAATGGCGGTAGCGGCGACGATACCTTCCAGTTCAGCTCGCTCGACGATCTGCCGACCACCGGCGCCGACTTCATCACCAGCTTCGGTTCCGGCGATCAGATCGATCTCACCGGTCTGTCGGGTGCCGACTTCACCAGCATCACGTTCATTGCCGGCAACAGCTTCAGCGGTCTGGCTGGCGAAACCCGGTTTGCCTTCAACGCAACCACGGGCCGGACCGAGGTGCAGATCGACAGCGACGGCGACGGCGTTGGCGATCGCCTGATCGAGATCGCCGGCGAGGTCGCCATCGTCGAGGATGCGGCCGGATCCGGTCGGCTGGTTGCCGCCGGTACCGCCGCCGACGATGTCCTCGTCGGCACGGTCGGCGCCGATTCCCTGCCGGGCCTCGGCGGCAACGATACGATCTTCGGCCTGAACGGCGACGATCTCCTCGATGGCGGCAGCGGCAACGACCTGCTCTTCGGCCAGTTCGACGACGACATCGCCACCGGCGGCAGCGGCAACGACTCGATCTTCGGCGGCGACGGCCAGGACTTCCTGACCGGCGATGCCGGCAACGACAGCCTTGTCGGTGAGGCCGGCAACGACACGCTGTCAGGCGGCGCCGACGACGACGAACTGCAAGGTGGCAGCGGTCGCGACGAGCTTGCCGGCGACCTCGGCAACGACAGCCTTGTCGGTGGCGTCGACAACGACACGCTGTTCGGCGGCGCCGGCGACGATCGCCTGGAAGGCGACGACGACAACGATCGCCTGGAGGGCGACGAAGGCAATGACAGCCTGTTCGGCGGGCGCGGCGCCGACAGCCTGTTCGGTGGTCTCGGTGACGACTCGCTGACGGGCAACGGCGTTTCCGGCGCGGCCTCGCTGTTCAGCGGCGGCGACGGCAACGACACGCTGGAAGCCAGCATCTTCAGCTTCAACCTGTCCGGCGACGCGGGCGACGACAGCCTGATCGGCGACACCGGCAGCGACACGCTCGACGGCGGCGACGACGAGGACACGCTCGCGGCCGGCGGCGCCAACGACACGCTGTTCGGCGGCCGCGGCGACGACGTGCTCGACGGCGGTGCCGACGACGACGTGCTGCAGGGTGGCGACGGCGACGATCTGCTGTTCGGCAATACCGGCACGGACACCTCGACCGGCGGCGACGGCAACGACATCTTCGTCTACGAGGTGACGGGGCCGGGCGACGCCAGCGACACCATCCTCGACTTCGCCCCGGGCGGCACCGACAGCCTGGTCCTGGCGTTCCGCGACCTGGCGGTCGATCCGGTGTTCATCGGCAGCGACGCCTTCGCCGGACAGGGTGCCGCCGGCGCGCCGCTGGTGCGTTTCGAGGTCACGGACAACGGCGCCGCGCTGCCGCAGACTCTCACCATCGAGATCGA
>CAZVLI010000757.1:0-2550 GCA_964627965.1 uncultured Rhodospirillales bacterium | reverse complement strand
CAGCACACTACTGAATCCTTGGTCTGGGCTGGTGGTAGGACGCGTGAACGAAGCCGGTGCCAACGTTTCTGGACAACGGATGGACAGGTGTGGTGGAAATGCCAACCCCTTTTCAGGAAGGGCAATCGCCTTTTTCAGCACCGTCTGGGTCAGGATCAGCACTTCGGCGTCCTGAACCACGACCACGTCGGCGGTCCGCCGGGTGGCGCTGAGAAAGGCGATCTCGCCCAGCACCGTGCCCTTGGAATAGTGCGCCACGGTCTGGCTGCCGGTGCCCTGGCGCACGCGCACCTCGACCGCGCCCGATAGCACGACGAACATCTCGTCGCCGATCGTGCCGCTGGTGACGAGTTGTTCGCCGGCGCGACAGTTCAGCACCGTCACCTCGCGCAGGAAGGTCACGGCCTCGCGGTAGCTCAGGCCGTGGAACAGCGACACGCCGACCAGCGGGTTCTGGTGCAGCCGCTGCGTCAGGTAATGCCAGAACTGCTGCTCGTCGCGCATCGCCTTGCCGCCGTCGGCATCGGCGTCCGGGAACTCGCGGCGGAACCACGAGGCGTTCTTGCCGCTGTTTTCGTACTGCTTGGCCAGCCGGGCCACCGGCGAGTTCATCTCCGACAGGTGCTGTACATCGTCCATCAGCAGCACCATCGGCACCTGCAGGCCGAAATCCGGGTCGGAAAAGTTGTTCGTGTAGCGGCGATAACCGAGCTTCTGGTACAGGCCGACCAGGGACGGCGCGCAATGGCAGAAATCGAACAGCGCGCCCGACCCGCGCGAGACCTTGTACGCGGCACCGAGCAGCAGCGCCGGCATCGGGCTCGCCCGCCAGGCCGGCGCCACCAGCAGCATGTCGGTGAACGACAGCGCGTCGGGGCCGTAGCTGGTGAACGGCGCCAGGCCGTAGGTGTCGAGCTTGTCGGCGAGCTGATCCCACGTCCGACCGAGCTGCAACCGCAGGCATGCCTGCACTTGCGCGTTGTGGGTCAGGAACAGGTGGATGGCATTGTCGTCGTCGTCGTCGCGGATCAGGCGCTGCTTGTGATCGGCACTGGAAACGTCGATCCCCATCTCGTCGACGAGAATACGGTAGCGGAAGCCGAACAGGTTCATCCGTTCGACTTCGTTGCGCGCCTGATGCACCCGGAAACCGCGCACGCTCTCGCGATTTACGGGGCTTGCGACCGCCAAGGTCATGCGAGGTCCCCTTTGTGGGACCGCAAGCCTAGGTTGGCAGGCTGAACAAGAGGTTAAGCCCGAAAAAGGGGCGCGGCCCAACCGGGTCGCGCCCCGAGTTCCAACAGGGAGGACGCACTACTGGGCGACCTGAATACGCGGCCGCCCGCTTACACCCCTAGCTGCAGCCAGTGGTACCGCCGCAGGTATCGCACTTCAGGCAGGTGCCGTTGCGCACCAGCGTGAAGTTGCCGCACTCGCCGCAGGCGTCTCCTTCGTATCCCTTCATCCGGGCCTGGATGATCTGCTGGGCCCGGTCGTCGACGATCTTGGCGGTTGCCGTCGCCGTGGTCGTAGTGGTGGTGGTCTCTTCCTCGATCTGCACCTCGAACTGGCTGGTCGGGCGCATCTCGGTCACCGTGCCGCTGGCCAGCGCCGTGGCCGCGTCGGCCGGCGGGCCGGCATCGGCGCCGTTGCGCAGGGTGTAGATCTGCGCCAGCTGGCCGCGTACGAAACCGCGGCTGGCGATCTTCTCCGCCGCGAGACCGCCACCGCCGCCGGTGTGCTCGTCCTCGCCGTCGCCGACCGTGTCGGGACGCAGGTCGTCCGGATCGGCGTGCGCGAGGTCGTTGCGACCGAGGTAGGAGATCGCCAGTTCGCGGAACAGGTAGTCCAGCACCGACGTCGACATCTTGATCGTGTCGTTGCCCTCGACCATCCCGGAAGGCTCGAACCGCGTGAAGGTGAAGCTGTCGACGTACTCCTCCAGCGGGACGCCGTACTGCAGGCCGATTGAGATGGCGATGGCGAAGCTGTTCATCAGGCTGCGGAAGGCCGCACCTTCCTTGTGCATGTCGACGAAGATCTCGCCGAGCTTGCCGTCGTCATACTCGCCGGTGCGCAGATACACCTTGTGCCCGCCGACGATGGCCTTCTGCGTGTAGCCCTTGCGCCGCTGCGGCAGCGGGTGCCGCTTGGTGATGAAGCGCTCCACGATACGCTCGGCGACGACCTGGGGCTGGGCCTGAGCCGCCACCACCTCGGCCATGGTCTCGCGCGGCTCTTCCGCCTCGTCCTCGTCGTCGGCCCACGTCGCCGACGCCAGCGGCCGCGACACCTTCCAGCCGTCGCCGTACAGCGCGTCGCCCGTCAGGCCGAGCATCCAGGCCCGCACGCAGCGCTCAGCCAACAGGTCGTGCCAGCGGTCGTCGCGCATGCGCTTGCGGTAGGCCTCGGGATCGAGGCCGAGGCGCAACTCGATGAACTGGTCCAGCGTCATTCCGGGCGAGCGCTGCTCGACCTTCTCCTGTGCCTTTTGGAACGACTTCTCCGCCTCCTCGTCGATCAACTCGGTCGGCAGACTCAGTCCCAGGC
>CAZVLI010000756.1:0-2551 GCA_964627965.1 uncultured Rhodospirillales bacterium | reverse complement strand
GGGTCGTGTTGGTGCTGGGATAGGCGCCGTGGCCTTCGTCTACCACCGCTTCGGCGAGGGCGCCTATCCCAGCACCAACACGACCCTGGAGCAGCTCGACCAGCACATCGCGACGCTGAAGGAAGGCGGCTACACGGTGCTGCCGCTGCCGCAGATCGTCGATGCATTGCGCCGCCGCGAACCGCTGCCCGACAAGGCCGTGGCCCTGACCATCGACGATGCCTTCGTGTCGATCTACCGCGAGGCATGGCCCAGGCTGCGCCAAGCGGGCATGCCGTTCACCGTCTTCGTCGCCACAGAACCGGTCGACGCCGGCGTCAGCGGCTACATGAGCTGGGAACAGATCCGCACGCTGGCCGCCGCCGGCGTCACCATCGGCCACCATACGGTAAGCCACGCGCACCTGCCGACGGTGGACGATGCGTCGCTTGCCGGCGAGATCAGCAACGCGACGCGGCGGTTCCGGGCCGAGCTCGGCGTGGAGCCGACACTGTTCGCCTATCCCTACGGCGAGTACGGGCTGCGCGAGCAGAACGTGGCGCGCGAGGCCGGCTTCGCCGCCGCCTTCGGTCAGCATTCCGGCGTGATGCATGCGGACGAAGACCTGTTCGGGCTGCCGCGCTTTGCGCTCAACGAACGTTTCGGCACGCTCGACCGGTTCCGGCTCGCGGCCGGCGCGCTGCCTCTGCCGCTGGGCGACCTGACGCCATCGGAACGCGTGCTGAGGGGCGGCGGCAACCCGCCGTCGGTCGGCTTCACCGTGGCCGAGACTGTCCAGAATGTGGACCGGTTGCGCTGCTATTCGTCGAACCTGTCGGCCCCGGCGCGGGTCGAGCGGCTCGGACCGCGCCGCATCGAGGTACGTATCGACAAGCCCTTCCCGCGCGGCCGTGGCCGGCTGAACTGCACCGTGCCCGGCCCGCAAGGCCGGTGGCGCTGGTTCGGCATGCAGTTCACCATCCCGTAGGTCGAGGCAAGCCCGAACGAAAAAGGCCGGGAGCGATCCCGGCCTTTCCCGAATTCTTGCTGAGCCTGCGTGGCTACAGCGACCAGCGCATCGAGCGCAGGAGGTTGTTGTCACGCGCCGGCGCCACCGCCGGGGTCAGCCGGGCGCCGTCGAACTGCCACAGCTTGTTGACGCGGATGATGGTGCGGATGGTGCGGATGTAGGCCGCGCCACGCTCCGAATAGCGGTCCAGCTTGCCAACCAATGCACGACTGTCGAGCGCCTCGTCGGCGGCGCGGCGGCGCGCCCGTTCGGCCCGGAAGCCGGCATAGGCCGGGTGCGTGTTGAGGTTGAACACGTAGGCCGCGACCGACGCCTGCACATGGCTGAAGCTGCGGACCAGGTGCTTCTGGTTGCGCTCGCGGCGCAGCGGCACCAGCCCGCCGGTGCCCGTGAACGTCCGCTGGCCGAAGACCGCGTTGCCCTCGCGGACGAAACGCGACGTGCCCCAGCCGGATTCCTCGGCCGCCTGAGCCAGCGCGAGCGACGGCGGGACGATGTCGATCCGGCGCAGCAGCTCGTCGATACCGGTATCCGGATCGGCGTAGCGCGCCTTCATCCGGTCCAGAAAGGCCAGCGCCGCCGGATCGATCGGCTGGCCGGCATCGCGACGTGCCACGATCTCGCGGACCAGCTCGCGCTGACGGCGCACGTCCTCGTTGGCGCGCAGGATCATCGGCAGCATGGTGCGGATGAACAGCCGCTTGCGAACATCCGCGGTGCGGATCTTGCGCATGTCGCGCGGCATCTCGTCCACGAAGACGCGCGGCACGTTGATGTCGCCGGCACGGACCCCCGCGAGGCGATAACCGATGCCGTCGAACTTCTCGGCCAGCCCGTCGGCGTCGACCGGCGCGATCACCATGCCGGCGCCGGCCTTCAGCGCGTCGAGACCGTCCAGCCCGCTCGGCTTGGTCGCGGGCGCGGGCGGCATCTCCGGGAAGGCGATGTAGTCCGGCTTCAGCTCCGCACCGGACGCGCCGTCCAGCTTGCCGAGCGCGCCGTCATCGATCCACATGGTGACGGCGGCGGCCGGCGTTGCCAGCGCAAAAGCGGCGGATGCTGCGATCAGGAGCGCCGCGGCGCGGCCTCGTGTCGCGTGTCCAACCCGTCCCCGTACCCGGACGGATTGCCAATCTACTCGTCTCATTCTCTTCGCGGCCTTCGTTGAACCTGGTGTCAGCCGTTTCGGAACGTCCCTGTGGACTGGCCCCCTGTTACCCGGGGTCGCTTCGTTACGCCTCCTGCCGCCGTTTCTTCGGCGAGGTCTTGTTCTTCGCGCCGGTTTCCGGCGTCTTGCTTGTCGCCGGCCCTGGCGGCACCGGCGATTCAGCGCATTATACCTCAGTTCATGCCGTCAACGGCGCGAACCTCGCGAACCTCCGGCACGTAGTGGCGCAGCAGGTTCTCCACGCTGTAGCGCAGCGTCATAGTCGAACTTGGGCAGCCAGCGCAAGCGCCCTGGAGCTCAAGGTAAACGATACCTTGCGCATAGTGACGGAACGCAATATTGCCGCCATCGAGCGCGACGCCGGGCCGGATATG
>CAZVLI010000755.1:0-2556 GCA_964627965.1 uncultured Rhodospirillales bacterium | reverse complement strand
TTCTCGCTTTTCGGATAGGCCGCCCAGGTCGCGGCGGCCACCGGCTCCGCGTCGGCGGTGGTGTAGCTGCCGAAGATCGCGACGCCGACCGGGCCGATGTCGCGCAGGTAGTTGGCGGCGACCGTCATCACCTGCGACTGGCCGGCATTGCTGTCGGCGTTCAGCGCGGTGCCGGATTCCTCCATCGGACCGGCGGTCGGATCGGGCGTGAGACCGACTGTGAGCTTGTCGTCGGGCGTGTAGGCGGCGCCGATCTGCAAACCCGCCCAGCGCGGCGTGTAGTAGGCGACCTTGTCGGTGGTGAAATCCAGGCGGTAGTTGTACGTGGCGAAGTAGCCACCGCCGCCGCCCCAGGGCTGGCCGGGGATGTGCTGGATGGCCGCGAAGTTGCCGTGGCCGGGGATCACGTGGCCGGTGCCGCCATAGAACATGGTGACGCCGGGGCCCCAGGTGGAGCCGAGCTCGACCCGGCCGAAGCCGCCGTCGAAGAAGATGTAGCTGTTGTCGATCTGGTCGGGCGAGGTCTCGGCCTCGAGCTCGACGCGCACGCCGACCTTGATGCCGTTGTCGAGTGTGGTCTGGCCACGGAAATGGATTTCGCCCTCGCGGGCGACGCCGTGCTCGCGAAACCCGTCGCCGATATGCATGCCGGTCGCCGAGCTCGCATCCGCACCGTCGTCGAGATCGGCGCCGACGATGTAGAAGCGATAGCTGCCCGACAGGCCAAGCTCGATCTTGTCGGCGGCGTTTGCCTGGGCGGCAATCAACACCAGCGCCAGGGCGCTGCCGGCCAGCCATTTGCGTTGCATCAGATCGACTCCACCCGCGCGAGTTGGACCGCCATTATGCCCGCAACCGACCGGACACGGAAACCCATCGCGGGTGACGGGTTCGTCATGGCCTCGCCCGGCTCATACGTGTCGGAAAAGCAAGAGGGCGCGGCTTGCGCCGCGCCCTCCGCATTCGTGGCCTTGGTTACGCAGGCTCAGAAGCTGAGCGAGGTACCCAGGACGAGCACGTAGTGGTCGCCATCGGCCGTGGTCTGCGCACCACCCGGGCCGGTGCCCGCGTCGTACTGGTAGTACTGCAGGCCACCGACGAGCAGGATGCCCGGGCCCAGAGCGTACGTACCGGCGACCGAGAAGTACTCGGCCTCGTTGTCGTCCACGTCCGGCGCGCCGGAGTCGACTTCAATGTTCTGGTACGCGATACCGAACTTCCACGGACCCGTGGTGTAGCTGGCACCGACTTCCCACTCGTCACGGTCGATGTCGTTCAGCACGAACACGCCCGTGGCGGAGATGCCGGTCGCGACGACCGGGCCAGGATTGGCGAACGGCGCGCCGCCCACGCCCTGGGCGGTACCCAGAACGCCAGCATGCTCGATTTGCAGGTACGAACCGCCGACCGAGAAGCCCATGTAGCCGAGACGGCCACCCAGGTTCCAGGACTTGGGATCGTCCGCGCCCGAAGCCTCGTGGTCGGAGTCGCTGTACGAGCCGTACAGAGCGACGTCGACGTTCGAGAACTTGTTGACGTAGTTGACGCCGATCGTGAACACCTCGGACGGGCCCGAACCGTTGGTGGTCGGGGTCGAGCTATCCCAGTTCAGCGCAATGCCGGACTCTTCGGCCGGACCCGAGGTCGGATCGCCGCCGGAGGTCGCCTTGTTGTCCGGGGTGTAGGCAAGACCAACCTGGAAGCCGGCGAAGCGCGGCGAGTAGTAGATGATCTTGTCGTTCACGCCGTCGAGGCGCCAGTTGTACGACGAAAAGTACGAACCACCGCCGAGGTAACCGGCCTGCGGGACGTGGACCTGCGTCGCGAAGTTGCCGAGGCCCGGCATCACGTGACCAGGCGAGCCGTAGAACATGATAACGCCCGGACCCCAGGTGGAGCCCATCTCGACGCGGCCGAAGCCACCGTCGAAGTAGATGTAGGAGTTATCGATCTGGTCGCCCGAGGTCTCAGCTTCCAGCTGCACGTTGACACCAACCTTGATGCCGTTGTCCAGCGTGGTCTGGCCCTTGAAGTAGATTTCGCCCTCGCGACCCACACCGTGCTCACGGAAGCCGTTGCCGAGCTCGAAGCCGGTCGGCGAATTCACATCCGCGCCGTCGTCGAGATCGCCCACGACGCCGTAGAAGCGGTAGTAGCCGCCCAGGCCCAGGCTGATCTTGTCGGCAGCTTCCGCGAGCGCCGGCATCAGGCCGAGCGCGGCGAGAGCCGTCGTTCCAAGAAGTACTTTCTTCATGTGCTTAACGCTCCTCTCCGAGTAGCCGGCAACGGGCAATGGCTCGCGACTCGGCTCACCGTAGGAGGTCGGTGTACAACGCCGTCTCTTAGCGAGCAACAAACGCAAGCGGCAATTGTGTCGAAAATCACGCGCTGTTGCATTCGAGTCACAGCCGGGTCTGGCGACGGGTGTATCGCGTGGACAAGGTGACGCGTTCATACGGCCGCTGGTGTTGTCGGTCCGTTCGGTTTGATATAGAAGCCGGAATGGGTCGGCGGCGACCCGCTAGCGCGGAATCAGAGCATATGATCGGCACAGTG
>CAZVLI010000754.1:0-2557 GCA_964627965.1 uncultured Rhodospirillales bacterium | reverse complement strand
GGATGTTCCCGCTGACGCTGACCGGGTTGGACGGCGCGATGCGGGAACTGAACCGCTGATCATCTGTCATTCCCGCGAAGGCGGGAATCCAGACGACGGTCATGACGGCCGACGATCTCGGCTAGCGTTCCCTGGATGCCCGCCTTCGCGGGCATGACGTGGAAGGGTCGGATGAACACTTCCATCGATCCTGCTGTGGCCGCTGTCTTCGAGGCGCAGTCCACGGCTGTCCGAAAGCGCCTCTATGAACTGCGCGACCTGATCCTGACGACGGCGGCCGCGACCGACGGTGTCGGCGAGCTTGTTGAGACCACCAAGTGGGGCGAGCCGGCCTACCTGCCGAAGAAGGCGCGCGTCGGCACCACCGTACGGATCGCGCCACGGCGCGACAGCGACGACGACATCAATCTGCTGTTCCACTGCCAGACGACGCTGGTCGATAGCTTCCGCGAGCTCTACCCGCAGACGTTCCGCTTTGACGGGAACCGCGCCGTCGTCCTGCCGATCAAGGGCAAGCTGCCGGAGAAGGCGCTGCGGCATTGCATCGCGATGGCCCTGACCTATCACCTGAAGGCACGGCGCGCGGCCTGAGCTACTCCGCCGCCTTCGCCTGATGGCGGCCGGTCAGGTACCAGGTCTTCATTCGTCCCTTGCCGTGCACGTCGACCTCGCCGCGCGCCTCGAAGGTGTAGGCGTCGCCCAGGCGCTGCCGGACGGCATCGGACACCTGGACGCGGCCAGGCGTGCCGAGGCTCTCCATCCGGCTGGCGGTGTTCACCGTGTCGCCCCAGAGGTCGTAGAGGAAGCGGCTGTCACCGATGACGCCGGCGGCGAGCGGACCGCAGTCGATGCCGATGCGGACCTTCACGTCGCCATCGACCGCAGACGCGGCCTCGAGCATGTCGAGCGCCAGGTCGGCGGTGGCAGCCAGGTGTCCGTCCCCCACGCCGGCCACACCGCCGGCGACCATGTAAGCGTCGCCGATGGTCTTGATCTTCTCCAGTCCATGCTGGGCGACCAGCGCATCGAACCGCCCGAAGACCTCGTTCAGCAGCGACACCACCTCGTCGGGCGAACGCTTCGACGACAGGTCGGTGAAACCGACGATGTCGGCGAAAAGGACCGAGGTGTCGGCGAAGCGGTCCGCCACCCGTTCGCCGCGCTGCAGCCGTTCGGCCACCGGCTCCGGCAGGATGCGGGTCAGCAGCGCGCGGTAGCGCTCGCGTTCCTCGTCGATGATACGCAGGTTCTCGTAGTCGCGCCGGCGCTGCAGTTCCTGGCGGTAGCCGACGAAGCCGCCGACCAGGATACCGGTTCCGAGCTGCGCGACGATGAGCGCGATGTCGTGTCCCGACAACCACGTCAGCCAGGCTAGTCCGACGATGTACAACGCCGTCGACATGCCGGCGACGATGATGCCGTGCATGAACATCAGCGGCAGCAGAATGAACCCGCCCATCACGATCAGCAGGTAGCCGGCGTAGTAGAGCTTCACCGGCTCGCCGATCACCGCGAGCATCAGGTACGACGCCGTATAGAACAGATGCGCCAGCCACAGGATGCCGGGCCAGTTCTTGCGCTGACTCTGCCAGTACAGCATGTACAGCAGCAGGCCGAGGATCGACGTCATGCCGACCACACGCCAGACCGCGATGTCGCTGCCGTAGTTCTGGAAGGCGAACGGATCGATCGGCGCGAAAGCGACGTTGAGCAGCACGATGAGCCGCATCGACACCTGCGCCGCACGCAGGTTGCGGTCGCGCACCGCGTCGCGGTAGGCCGCCTCGACGGCGGGTTCCCGGAACGTCAGCGACAGCGGGTGAACCGGCGCCCGGGGCCACATGTCGGGGACGGTCAGGAAGTTGCGCATTGCCGCTAGCGGAACCGTCTCGTCAGCGCGGTGTAGATCACCAGGAAGACCGAGATCATCAGCAGCGAGAAGACCGTCGACGCTGTTCCGAGGGCGAACAGCGTCGGTCGTATTCGCTGGGTCATCGACGCGTTGATATCGAGCGGCAGCGTGTTGAACTGGCCGGCGAGCAGCGTCGTTCGGGCAAATTCGTCATAACTCAAGGTGAAGCCGAAGAGACCGGCGGCGACGATGCCCGGCGTGATCAGGGGCAAGGTGATCTCTTTGAACACCGTCCATTCGTCGGCTCCCATATCGCGGGCCGCCTCCTCTAGTCGCGAGTCGAAGCGGTTGAACACCGCCATCATCACCAGAAAGCCGAACGGCAGTGTCCAGACAACATGGACGCCCAGCGCCGAGGTGTACCAGTTCGGCGGGATGCCGAACTGCCGCATCACGGTCGCCAGACCCAAGCTGAGCAGCACGCCCGGGACCATCAGGCCGGACATCACCGTGTAGAACAGTGCCGTGGAGCCGTAGAAGCGCTTGCGGAAGGCCATCGCCAGCATGGTCGAGAACAACGCCGTGATGACCATGACGATCACCGCCAGGATCAGCGAGCGCAGCAACGAGCCTTGCAGGTCGCCGACCCCTCGCCCGCTCAGCAGCTGCTCGTACCAGTGCAGACTGACGCCGCGCATCGGTAGG
>CAZVLI010000753.1:0-2560 GCA_964627965.1 uncultured Rhodospirillales bacterium | reverse complement strand
GCACGACAGCCAACGCGACCACTACCGCGATCACCGACGTGCTCAGCACCACCGGTTGCCGCCAAAGCGGCGGCGGCGGCGGTACCAGAATGCGCGCGTTGAGCCAGGTGTCCGGCGCGAGTTGCACCGCGGCCAGGATCTGCGGCCGGCCCGATGGACGTCCTTCCCAGCGCGGTCGGTGGCGCGGCGGCGGCGAGAAGCCTTGCACCAGGCGCTCCCAAAGACCCTGCTCCTCGAAACGGAAGCCGACGCGCGCCTGCCGCACGCCGAGGTCGCTGAGCTCCGCCAGCAGCAACTCGCGCAACCGGGTCGAGGCGCGCACGTCGGCGATGTCGCGACTACGGTCGTGATCCGCCAGGGTGAAGCGCAAACGCCGACTGCTGGCCGCATCCAGCACCGTGTCGCGCAAGCCGGGCGGCACCGCAGTCAGCGCGCGGGCCACCGACGCGGTCCGCTCGATCACGTTCTCCTGCCGCAACATGCGGAACATGCCGCGTCGGTCATCGGCGAACAGCAACAGGTTGGCGAGCTGCGCCGCCAGCAGCGCGACCAGCATCACCGCGACCAGCTGCCCGGTCAGGCTGCCAAGCCCCAGTATCCTCATCGGCTCTCGACCTCGGCGGTGAAGCTGTAGCCGCCGCCCCAGACCGTCTTGATCAGTTCCGGGTTCTTCGGGTCGACCTCGATCTTCCGGCGCAGACGGCTGACCTGGTTGTCGATGGAACGGTCGAACACCGCCGCGTCGCGGCCGCGCGTGAGGTCGAGAAGCTGCTCGCGGCTCAGCACCATGCGCGGGTGATCCAGAAAGGCACGGAGCAGGTCGAACTCCGCCGTCGACAGCGGCACCGCCACCCCGTCGCTACCGACCAGCTCGCGCCGCGACGGCAGCAACCGCCAGCCGGCGAAGATCAACTCCTCGGCGGCAGCCGGCCGCGTGCGTGGCGGCAGCGCCTGGACGCGACGCAGCACCGCCTTGATCCGGGCCAGCAGCTCGCGCGGGTTGAACGGCTTGGTGACGTAGTCGTCGGCGCCCAGTTCCAGCCCGATCACCCTGTCGGTCTCGTCCGCCATCGCGGTGAGCAGGATCACCGGCACCTCGGCGCTCTCGCGCAGGTGACGCGTGAGGCTGAGCCCGTCCTCGCCGGGCATCATCACGTCGAGCACCACCAGGTCCACGGCTGCGGCGCGCATATGCTCGCGCGCAGCCTTGGCATCGGCTGCCGCGGTCACGCGATAGCCGTTCTTCGCCAGATACTTGGCCAACGTCTCGCGGATATCGCGGTGGTCGTCCACGACCAGGATGTGCGGGCTCTCCATGACCTCAATATGTCGTAGCGGCGGCCGCTTCCGCCGGGAAAATTGTCGCAAAGTATGTCGAACGGCGCAGCTAGCGACGGCTTGCGACAGTTTCACGCGTGTCAGGGACACATTCGGGCGCGCCCCCTGCCATATCCAGGGGCATCGAGACATCGCAACCCAGGAGCACCGATATGGTTTCCAAACGCACCCTCGCCCTGACCACCGGTATCGCCCTCGCAGGCATGCTCGCCACCGGCTACGCCGCCTATGCCGACGGCGGCCGTCACGGCCCGCGCCACGGCTTTGGCCCGGGCGGCGGCCACCACCGCGCCTTCGCCATGATGGAGCGCCACGATGCCAACGACGACGGCAAGCTGCCCCAGGCCGAGATCGACCAGGTCCGCAAGGAACGGCTGGCGACGTTCGACACCGACAAGGACGGCAAGCTGAACCTGGCCGAGTTCGAGGAGCTGTGGCTCGACTTCACCCGCAAGCGCATGGTCGACGCCTTCCAGCGCCTCGACGAGGATGGCGACGCCCAGGTCACCGAGGCCGAATACCTGGAACCGACCAAGCGCATCGTGGCGCGCATGGACCGCAACGACGACGGTGAACTGAGCCGCGAGGACATGCCCCGTCCGCGCCACGGCGACCGCATGGGCCGTCACCACGGCGATGACGATCGCCCGCACCGCGGCATGCGCCAGTAATCGTCATCGAGATGGTCGGGGCCAACCCGGCCATCTCGCCCTAGCCGCCGTCCTCGTGCCAGGTGCGGCCGTCGCGTTCGATCAGGCCGATGGCCGTTGACGGGCCCCAGGTGCCGGCCGTGTAGGTCTTCATCGCGTCGTCCGAACCGGCCCAGGCGGCCAGGACCGGCTCCACCCACATCCACGCTGCCTCGACCTCGTCACGCCGCATGAACAGCGTCGGATCGCCCTGCACCACGTCGAGCAACAGCCGCTCGTAGGCATCAGGCGAGCGTGTCTTGAACTGCTCGGCGAAGCTGAGTTTCAGCGCCGTCGGTCGCACCTTCAGTCGTCCCGCGCCCGGCGCCTTGGAGACCATCTGCAGCGTGATGCCCTCGTCGGGCTGTAGCCGCACGACCAGCCGGTTGGGCGATATCCGCCCGGCATCGGCGTGGAAGATCGAGTGCGGGATGGAACGGAACTGGATCACGATCTCCGAGGCCCGCATCCGCAGGCGCTTGCCGGTGCGCAGGTAGAACGGCACGCCGGCCCAGCGCCAGTTGTCGATCTCC
>CAZVLI010000752.1:0-2560 GCA_964627965.1 uncultured Rhodospirillales bacterium | reverse complement strand
CGGGGCGGGTCGCGATGATGGCGGTCGAGCGGCGCATGTCGATGAACGCGATCACCGTCGCCACGTTTATGTCGGTGACGCTGGCCTCCGTGTTCCTGTTCGCATCGGCGTGGCAGCCCTTGCTGCTCGGTGCCTTCGCGCTGTGCCAGGGGGCGGGCATCGGCGTGACCAGTATCTCGCGCCCGGTGGTCACGGCCGATCTGCTGGGGCGCGAGAGCTTCGGCCAGATCTCCGGTTCCATCGCCCTGTGCGTGATGGCGGCCACAGCGGTGGCGCCGACCGTCGGCGGCCTGCTGTGGGCGCTCGGCGGTTACGATGTGGTGCTGGCGGTCGGTGGCCTGGAAGCCTTTCTCGGCCTGTGCTGCTTCCTGATGGCGACCCGCCAGCGCGCACCCTGAACCGGCGCGCATGCTAGGCTAGCGCGTCCCGACAGTGTTTCAGGAGGTGCAGCTTGCCGTTGCCGGACCATCCCATGCTCGCCTGGGGGCTGGGCCTCGTCGCCGCGCTGCTTGTCGTCTGGGTGGTGCACGCGATCGTCTTCGCCATCGCCGCGCGCGCGACCCGACGCACCAAGATGGTGTTCGACGAGGCGCTGGTGCGGCGTGGCCGTCGCGCGACGCTGGCGGTCGTCTGGCTGCTCGCGATCCTGGCGCTGTTGCCCGGTCTGCCGACCGATGCCTCGACGCTGGAGGCGGTACGCCGCGTCGTCTCGGTGCTGCTCACCGGCGCGGTCGGCTGGCTCGCCATCGCGCTCACCGGCGCCGTGGAGGACTACGTCCAGGCCCGCTTCGACATCAGCCAGGCCGACAATCTTGCCGCACGCCAGGCCCATACCCGCACGCGCGTCCTGCGCCGGGCCGCGGTCGCGGCGATCGGCGTCATCACCGTGTGCCTGATGCTGATGAGCTTCCCGTCGGCGCGCCAGAT
Source organism: uncultured Rhodospirillales bacterium (assembly GCA_964627965.1). Classification (GTDB taxonomy): domain Bacteria; phylum Pseudomonadota; class Alphaproteobacteria; genus JAVKFY01. The sequence continues at coordinate 1,633 of CAZVLI010000752.1, read as the reverse complement.
CGGCGTCAGCCTGTTTGCCTCGGCCGGTATCGCCGGTCTGGTCATCGGCATGGCGGCGCGGCCGGCCTTGTCGAACCTGATCGCCGGTATCCAGATCGCGCTCACCGACCCGGTGCGCATCGACGACGTGGTGATCGTGGAAGGCGAGTGGGGCTGGATCGAGGAGATCACCTCGACCTACGTCGTGGTACGGATCTGGGACCTGCGCCGCCTGGTGGTGCCGCTGAGCTACTTCATCGAGCATCCGTTCCAGAACTGGACGCGGCGCTCGGCCGACATCCTGGGCACGGTGTTCCTCTACGCCGACTATCGCGTGCCGGTGGCCGAGGTGCGCCAGGCCTTCTTCGATATCGTCGAGAAAAGCGAGTTGTGGGACGGCAAGGTGAAGACCTTCCAGGTCACCAATGCCGGCCCGCAATCGGTGGAACTCCGCGCGCTGATGAGCGCGCGTGGCTCCGGCCAGGCCTGGGACCTGCGCTGTCACGTGCGGGAGGAACTGCTGGCCTGGCTGCAGGCCAACCACCCCGACAGCCTGCCGCGGATGCGCGTCGAACTGGAGGCTGACAAGGACCGTCATCCCGGCCGACCGCAGGGAGAGCCGGTATCAGCGGCTGACGAGACGTAAGTTGCTACCCGGTGATCCCGGCTCGACGCGCTGCGCGCTCCGGCCGGGATGACGCAATAGGTGCTAACGCCTGCCGTCGATGAGCACGAAGCAGATGCGGCAGTTGGCGTCGGAACGGTTCGACCAGGCGTGGTTGGTGCCGCGCTGGACCAGGATGTCGCCGGTCTTCATCAGCGTCTCGTCCTCGTCCATCACCGCGTAGATCTCGCCCTCCAGGATGATGGCGTAGTCCACGGTGTCCGTCGTGTGCATGCGCGGGTGGCGCGAGCGGTCGGCGTCGACCTTGTGCATGTCCGGGAACGGGTTCTCGTCGCCCAGCGCGCCGGCGTAGAAGGCGGCCAGCGCCGCCGGGTCCTTCGGCTCCGGCGGAAAGTCGATCACCCGGATCACGGTGCCGTTGGCCGGCGGGTGCAGCGTGCTGTGTTCGGCCACCCGGTCCGGCGCGTCGACCGGTTCGGGCGTCGTCGTCGTGGTCCACACGTTGGTGGTCTGGAAGCCGGGGCGCGACGGGACGGTGCGCGTGATCGGCGGCGCGCCGTCCTCGACGATGCAGGACTTCCCGGCCGCGTTGTGACCGGTGACGATGCGGCGGATTTTCTTCACGGCTGCACTCCATCGACGAGCACGAAGCAGACCCGGCAGATATCGCCCGACCGGTTCGACCAGGCATGGTTGGTGCCGCGCTGGACCAGGATGTCGCCCGCCTTCATCAGCGTCTCTTCCTCTTCCAGGATCGCGTACATCTCGCCGGACAGGATGATCGCGTAGTCGACCGAGTGCGTGGTGTGCATGCCGGGATGGCGGGTGCGGTCGGACGGAATCTCGCCCATGTCGGGGAACATGCCGCTGGCCGCGACCTTGGCGTACATCTCGTCCAGCCCGGCCCGGGTGTCGGGCTCCGGCGGGATGTCCATCACCCGGATCACGGTGCCGCCGGCCGGCGGGTGTAGCGTCCCGTGTTCCTTGATCCGGTCGGGCGCGTGCACGTCGTCCGGCGTCTTGCCGGTG
>CAZVLI010000751.1:0-2564 GCA_964627965.1 uncultured Rhodospirillales bacterium | reverse complement strand
CCAGCGGCGGCGAGGTGATAGACCACGTCCGGCCGGCTCCGTTCGACGGCGGCCTCGACCGCCGCGTCGTCGAGTAGATCGGCTTCGGCGAAGCTCATGTCGCCACGGATCGCCAGCAAGCGCGGCGCATCGGTCCGGCCGGGCCGAACCAGCGCCGTGACCTCATGGCCGTCGGCCAGCAGCCGTTGGCAGAGGGCCGCACCGACGAAACCGGCCGCACCCGTGACCAGTGTTCGTTCAGCCATGCGCGCGCACCTTCGACGCCTCGGCGATCTCGTCGGCGGCGCGCCACCCGCTGGTCAGCGCGTCGTCGGTCCAGTAGTAGGCCCACTCGCCGTAGCGGCCGGCGAGGTGGATGCCGAGCCCTTCGACGTGGTCGCGGACCTGCGCCACGGCGGCCTTGCGGTCGTGGTCGAACAGCACGTTGCCCCAGCGCTGATGCCGTACGTCGACGAAGTCGATGGCGGCGTCGGCCGGGATCAGGCCGATGCGGCGGAAGTCCTCGACCGTGCGGTTGCCGATGTCCTCGACGGCCAGCGGCCGGCTGTCGGAATGGTAGATCTCGGCCTGGATGGCGCAGGCGCCGACCGGCACCGAGGTCGGGCTCATCGCCTGCGGGAACCAGGCGCGGCTGGCCAGCACCTCGTCGTCGTAGAAGTAGACCCAGTGCGCGGCGGGCAGGTCGACCTCGTGCTTCAGGCCGATGGAGACCAGCACCAGTGCCGTGCAGCGCAGCTTCGCCGCTGCGTCGCGCACGGGCGTCGGCACGTCGGGCAACAGGTCGATCAGCACAGGCAGTGGCAGGGTCGAGACCAGCCGGTCGAAATGCGATTCCGCGCCGTTGGCGAAGTCGATGCGCCGATGGCGCGGGTCGATGGCGACCGCGCGGTGTTCCAGGCTGGCGTTCACGCTTGCGGCCAGCGGCGCGTAGAAGCTCGCGAAGCCGCCGGCCTCCGGATAGCGGAAGGCGGTGAGGTACTGGTGGCTCTCGTCGTGCGGCGCGAGCGCACCGCGCACCACCTCGCGCAGTTTCGGCGGATAGACCCGCGGACCGATCCAGTCAGTCGTCATCGCCGACGGCTCCACGGTCCAGTATTTCCGCGTGTACTGCGCCGGGAAGGTTTCGGCGATGGTCCGGCCCATGGTCCGGTCCAGCCATTCGCCGTAGTGCACCGGCGGTTTCTCGTCGAACCGCGCCGCCGCTTCGGCGACGTCGACCAGACAATCCTCCACCAGCTTGGTCGGCAGGCCGAATAGGTTGGTCTGCACCGGGTGGCGCAGCCAGTGGCCTTCGAAGTAGTTCAGCAACTGTGCGTCATGCGCCAGGAAGGCGCCGTCGACACCCTCGGCGAAGAGGTTGCGGACGGTCTCGTTACGCGTGAACGAGACGTGGATGCCCTCGTCGAAAGTGTAGCCGCCGATCTTGAAGCTGGAGGCGTGGCCGCCCAGGTGGTCGCGCTGTTCGTAGATGCGGGCGTCGAAACCGTGCGCGGCGGCGCGGCTCGCGGCGCCTAAACCCGCCAGGCCGCCGCCCAAAATCGCGATATGCTGCACCATGTACTCGGGTCGCGTCGCCGCTTGTTGCGCTGTATCCCGGCCGTTTTCCCATGGGTAGGGTTAATGGGGCGTTAGCGGATTAACGAACATCAACGGAACGTGTGTTTACAGCGCGTCGCGGGCGGGGTTTCTCGCTCTCGAACAGGAGGCAAACCATGCGAAAAGCGATCCTCGCCCTGATCTGCGGCGTGCTGGCGGCGCCGGCGGCGCTGGCCGACGGTTGGGACGACATCCTCGCCCGCGCCAAGGGCCAGACCGTCTACTTCAACGCCTGGGGCGGCAGCGACACCATCAACGCCTACATCGCCTGGGCGGGCGAAGAGGTCGAGAAGCGCTACGGCGTGAACGTCAATCACGTGAAGCTGACCGACACCGCCGACGCGGTGAACCGGGTGCTGGCGGAGAAGACCGCCGGTCGCGACAGCGGCGGCTCGGTCGACATGATTTGGATCAATGGCGAGAACTTCGCCAACATGAAGCGCAATGGCCTGCTGCACGGGCCCTGGGCGGAAAGTCTGCCGAATTGGAAGTTCGTGGACGTCGCCGGCAAACCGACCGTGGTCCGCGACTTCACCGAGCCGACCGACGGACTGGAGGCGCCGTGGGGCATGGCGCAGTTCGTCATGGTCTACGACAGCGCCCGCCTGAAGCAACCGCCGCGCACGCTGGCCGAGCTGGCGACGTGGGCCAAGGCCAATCCGGGCCGCTTCACCTATCCGCAGCCGCCGGACTTCCTCGGCACCACGTTCCTGAAGCAGGCGGTGATCGGCCTGAACGGCAACGACCCGCGCCTGGCCGAGGCGGCGAGCGATGCCGCGCTGGCCGAGTTGACCGATCCGCTGTGGGCCTACCTGGACGACCTGCACCCGGCGATGTGGCGCGGCGGGCGCGCCTATCCGGCCAACGGGCCGGCACAGATTCAGCTCCTGGGCGATGGCGAGGTCGACATCGCGCTGTCGTTCGACCCGTCGGAGGCCGCGTCGCTGGTGAAGAACGGCCAGCTGCCG
>CAZVLI010000750.1:0-2571 GCA_964627965.1 uncultured Rhodospirillales bacterium | reverse complement strand
GGCTCTATTGCCCGCCCGGCGACTTCCATGTCGATCCGGTCCGCGCCGTCGACCGCGCAGTGATCACGCACGGCCACGCCGACCATGCCCGGCCGGGCCATGGGTCGGTGCTGGCGACGCCGCAGACGCTGGCCATCGCGCGCCTGCGCATGGGTGAGATGCCGGGCGAGGGCGTGGCCTACAACGAAACCAGGCGCATCGGCGAGGTCGACGTGCGGCTGGTGCCGGCCGGGCATGTTCTGGGCAGCGCGCAGGTGGTGCTGGAGTGGAACGGTCTGCGCGTCGTCGTCTCCGGCGACTACAAGCGCTCGTCCGACCCGACCTGCCCGCCGTTCGAGCCGGTCGACGCCGACGTCTTCGTCACCGAGGCGACCTTCGGGCTTCCGGTCTTCCATCACCCGCCAGCGGAACAGGAGATTGCGCGCCTGCTGCACAGCCGTGAGGTGTTCGCGGACGGCTGCCACCTCGTCGGCGCCTACAGCCTGGGCAAGGCACAACGGGTGATCCGGCTGCTGCGGCTGGCCGGGTACGACCGGCCGATCTGGCTGCACGGTGCGATGGTGGCGATGTGCGAGCTGTACGAGCGATTCGGCGTCGAGCTCGGCGAGTTGCGCCAGGTCGCCGATGCACCGAAAGGCACCGATTTCGCCGGCGAGATCGTGGTGGCGCCGCCATCCGCGCTGGGTGATCGCTGGTCGCGGCGGTTGGGCGATCCGGTCTGCGCCATGGCCTCGGGCTGGATGTCGATCCGCGCCCGGGCGCGCCAGCGCGGCGCCGAGTTGCCGCTGGTGATCTCCGACCATGCCGACTGGGACGAGCTGACGCGGACCATCGACGACGTGCCGTCGGCCGAGATCTGGGTCACGCACGGCCGCGAGGAGGCGCTGGTGCGTCACGCCAAGCTGGTCGGGCGCGAGGCCAGGGCGCTGTCGCTGGTCGGCTACGAGGACGACCACGAATGACCGTGCGCCGCGCCACGCCGGCCGACCTGGCCGCGATCCAGGCCATCGCGCGCGCGGCCTACGCGATCTACGTGGAACGCATGGGCCGCGAGCCGGCGCCGATTGTGGCCGACTTCGCCAGCCAGATCGCGGCCGGGCAGGTGCATGTGCTGGATGCCGCCGGCGTCGCCGGCTACGCGGTGATCTACCGGCGCGGCGACCACCTGCACCTGGAGAACGTCGCCGTCGATCCGGCGCGGCAGGGCGAGGGGCTGGGGCGCCGCTTGCTCGACTTCGTCGAGGCCGAGGCGCGCCGGCGCGGCCTGGCGGCGATCGAGCTCTACACCAACATCCACATGACCGAGAACCAGCGGCTCTATCCGGCGCTGGGCTATGTCGAGACCGGCCGGCGCACGGAAGACGGTTTCGCGCGCGTGTTCTACCGCAAGGCGGTCTGATGCAAGCCTTCGCGCGCCTGCTCGACGACCTCGCCTACCAGCCCCGGCGCAACGGCAAGCTGCGGCTGATCGCCGACTATTTCGCGCAGGCGCCGGACCCGGATCGTGGCTATGCGCTGGCGGCGCTCACCGGCCGGCTCGACATCGCGCACGCCAAGCCGGCGCTGATCCGGGCGCTGGTGGAGGACCGGGTCGATTCGGTGCTGTTCCGCCTGAGCTACGACTATGTCGGCGACCTGGCCGAGACGGTGGCGCTGATCTGGCCGGCGCGACCCGGCGCCAACCGCGCACCGGGCCTGGGCGAGCTGATCGAGAGCCTGAACGTCACCGGCAAGGCGCAGATGCCGGGCCGCATCGCCGGCCTGCTCGACGCGCTGGATGCCACCGGGCGCTGGGCGCTGATCAAGCTGATGACCGGCGCGATGCGGGTCGGGGTGTCGGCGCGGCTGGCCAAGACCGCCTTCGCCGCCTTCGGCGACATCGATGTCGATCAGGTCGAGGAGGTCTGGCACGGCCAGCGGCCGCCGTTCGAGGCGCTGTTCGCCTGGGCCGAGCGGCGTGGGCCGCAGCCGCGCGCCGATACCGCCGGCGCTTTCCGGCCGGTGATGCTGGCGCATCCGCTGGACGAGCCGGATCTGGCAAAGCTCGATCCATCGGAGTTCGCCGCGGAGTGGAAGTGGGACGGCATCCGCGTGCAGGTCGCCGCCGGACCGGGCCGCGTCTGTCTGTGGAGCCGCACCGGCGAGGATATCGGTCAGAGTTTTCCCGACCTGATGGAACGCATCGACTTCTCGGCGGTGCTCGACGGCGAGTTGCTGGTGATGCGCGACGGCGAGGCGGGGACGTTCGGCGACCTGCAACGGCGGTTGAACCGCAAGACGGTCTCTGGCCCGCTGCTGCGCGATTTCCCGGTCGGGGTGCGGCTCTACGACGTGCTGTTCGACGGCGAGCGGGACCTGCGCGAGCTGCCCTTCGCGGAACGCCGCCGGCATCTGGAAGCCTTTGTCGGCGACGGTCGGCGGGGCTTCGACCTCTCCGAGATGGTGTCGTTCGAGAGCTGGGACGAGCTGGCCGAGAAGCGCGCGGCGCCGGCGCCGGTTGGCGTCGAGGGGCTGATGCTGAAGCGGCATGACAGCGCCTATCTTGCCGGACGGCCGAAGGGTCCGTGGTTC
>CAZVLI010000749.1:0-2571 GCA_964627965.1 uncultured Rhodospirillales bacterium | reverse complement strand
GGCAGGTTCGGGCTGCTGAACGGCGTCGGGCCGGCGGGGCAGAAGTACGTGCCCGGCATGCACCACCGCGTCGACATCATGGCCAAGACCGGCCTCTACGAAGACGGCAAGAACGGCATCCAGCGCATCTCCGACCCGCACCTGCGGATCAAGGACATGGACCGCGACAACGTCGATGCGGAGGTGATCTACGGCATCCTCGGCGCCGCCACCCGCCTGAACGATGCCGAGGCGGCGAACTGCATGCTGCGGATCTACAACGACTGGCTGGTCGACTTCTGCTCGCACTACCCGGACCGGCATATCGGCCTGGGCTGCCTGCCCTACGGCGACATCGACGCGGCGGTGGCCGAGGTGCACCGTTGCGCCAAGATGGGCTTGCGCGGGCTTGAGCTGTCCTGCTCGTGGGACATGAAGCCGATGTGGCACCCGATGTGGGACCCGCTGTGGGAGGCGGTCAACGAGGTCGATCTGCCGCTGCACTTCCACACCTTCCCGAACGTGCCGCCGGACACCATCGAGAACGAGTCTGGGCAGGTGAAGCGCCGGGTGTTCTTCACCGTCGTCTCCGGTTTCCAGATGAACCTGGTGAACATCCTGGCCGCGCTGATCTCGGCCAACGTGCTGGAGCGCTACCCGAACCTGCGCATCGCGTTCGGCGAGAGCGGCATCGGCTGGATCCCCTACGCGCTCGACCGCATGGACTTCGAGTGGGAAGACCGGTTCACCGACCTGGGCCTGAAGATGAAGCCGTCGGACTACTGGCGCCGCCAGTGCAAGGCGACGTTCCAGTACGACAATATCGGCGTGAAGCTGGTCGACGACATGGGCGCGGAAAGCCTGATGTGGGGTTCCGACTACCCGCACGGCGACGGCGTCTGGCCGGAGTCGGATAAATACATCGCCGATCAGTTCGCCGAGTTGCCGGCGGCGCAGACCAAGATGATCACCTGCGACAACGCGGCGAAGTTCTATCGTCTGGTGAACTAGGCGGCATCGGTCCGAGGGCCGGAACAGAAAACGCCCCGCATCGGCCGATGCGGGGCGTTTCGTTTTTCCAGGCCAACGCTCAGCGCACGAAGATGTGCACCTCGTTGGAGGTCGTGCCCTGGCCGGTGGTCGCGGCTAGGTTCACCCGGCTTGCGGGCAGGCCCATCTCGGTTAGCGAGCGGACCACCTGGTTGGCGAACTTCTTGGAGCGGTTCTGCTCGGCGGCGATCTGCCCCGCGCTGCCCTGCGCCGGCGCCACGGCGACGACGTCGAACTGCGCGTTCGGACGCTGGTTCAGCGCCTGCGAGATCGCGGCGTAGAGCGCTTGCTGGTATTGCACGTCCGGCCGGTCGAAGCGGATGACCACAAGTGGCCGCCGTCCGCCCGCGGTGAAACCGGCGCGCGGCGTCGACGAGCTCACGAACGGGCTACCGCCGCCGGCCGAAGCGACGGTGCCGCCGGCATAGGCGCGCGCCAGCAGGCTCGGGCCGTACAGTTCGCCGTTGCGGATCGACTCGGAAATCGTCGTCAGGTTGGTCCGTTCGCTGGCGACGTAGGCGGTCTGCCGCGCCACGTCCTCGTTCAACTCGCTCAACAGGCGATCGACCAGCACGACGGTGCGGTTGGTCTCGTCCTCCAGGATGGCGAGCTGGCGATGATCCTCGTCGATCGCACCCGACAGCGCGTAGGACGCTCGCGCCGACTCCAGCACGTAGGCCGCGAGCGAGGAGTTCGCCGCCACGTCGTTGGACAGCGTGTTCATCGCCGCAATGTCCTGGCTCACCCGGTCGAGCTCACCCTGCGCCGCGTTCCACTGGCTGACCAGCACCGGGTTGCCCGGCGTCGTGCCGAGCTGGAGACGCGCGGTGATCGCCGCCACGGTGCCGTGATAGCGCTGCGCGTTCTGGGTGATGGTCTGGCGTATCTGCTGCAGCGTCTGGTTCTGCTGCCCAAGCCGGCCCTGCAGCTGCTGCAGTTCGCCGCGTAGCTGGCCCACTTTCTGGCCGACAAAGGTGCCGGTGGCCTGACCGGGGCTGAGCGGCGGTGGCGTGAAGTCGGACGTGCCGAGCGGCGGCGGCGCCGCCGGGCTCAGGGTCGGGGCCGGATTGCGTTCGGCCGCGGACTGCTCGATGGCGACGCGCTCGCCGCTGGGTTCGTCGCCGCTGAACGATGGCCACAGCGTGTCGGACGCCATCGAACATGCCGAAAGCGCCAGAGCCGCAACGGCGGCGAAGACCGTCGATCTGTGCAAAACCCTCTCCCCCGGCTCGGTCTTTTCCGTTGTCACGATGCGCTGTCTGACATTGTTTCGGCTGGCGGTCCCGGTTGTCGCGGAGATTTGCGATTGACGCGCGAGCAAAATCGCCTAAGTCCTTGGGGTGGCTACTGACTCAGGAGTGTAGCTAACCCCTTGCGCGGCCACAAGCAAGGAAAACCGGCGGAATCGGGCACAACGCTTGCCAAGTGCCGCGAATTTCGATACTTCGTGCCCTCCGGTCGCCATAGCGCGACGCGGCGATGCGCTCGTAGCTCAGCTGGATAGAGCACCAGACTACGAATCTGGGGGTCGGGAGTTCGAAT
>CAZVLI010000748.1:0-2574 GCA_964627965.1 uncultured Rhodospirillales bacterium | reverse complement strand
AGCCCGCAGCATGCCAGGCCATGCGGACCATCAGCCCGCCGTAGTGACCCCAGTCGGCCGGCCACCAGTCCTGGCTGTCGGTCATGAGGGCGTGCAGGTCCTTCTTCAGGGCCGCGACGTCCAGCTTCTTGAGTTCCTCACGATAGTCGAAGTCCCGGCCCAGCGGGTCGGTCTTCGCGTCGTGCTGGGAGAGGATGTCGAGGTTCAGGGCCTTGGGCCACCAGTCCATGACCTCCATGCCAATGGTCGTGCTGCCGCCGTGCATGACGGGGCATTTGCCTACCGGTTTGTCGTCCATGTTTCGCTCCATTCGTGGCAGCGTCTGTTGAGCCAATGGCAGAGGCGGGGCCCATGCCGGGGAACCTCTGGTGCCGGCTTGTCGGTGCGCGCCGGCCTGCGATCCGGGGCTGTTCGGGAACGTGGCGATCTCGTGGTCGGCCCGTTCCGGTGCCCGGACATGAGAGATATAGGTCTTTAGAATCATTAGAAGAAGTTGGATTTTCTGATTGGTTCGATAAGATGGACTGATGATCAACATCACCCTCAAGCAACTCCGCTACTTCGAGGCCCTGGCGCGGCAGGGTCATTTCGGCCGGGCCGCGGAGGCCTGCGCGATCTCCCAGCCGGCGTTGTCGATGCAGATCAAGGAACTGGAAGAGACGCTCGGCACCGAACTGTTCGAACGCAGCGCGCGGCAGGTGCGGCTGACCAATTTCGGCGAGGCGCTCGCCGTGCGCGTCCGGGCGATCCTGCGGTCGGTCGAGGAACTCGGCGATCTCGCCCGCGCCTCGCACGACCGGCTGGTGGGACGGTTACGGATCGGAATCATCCCGACGATCGCGCCCTACCTCCTGCCGGCGATCATCGGCGGCTTGACGGAAGCCTATGACGGCCTCGACATCCAGGTGCGCGAGACGATGACGTCGCGCCTGGTGCAGGAGCTTGAGGACGGCCGGATCGACACGGCCATCCTCGCGTTACCGATCTCGGAGCCGTGGCTGACGGAAGTGGCGCTGTTCGAGGAGGCCTTCGTGCTGGTGCGGCCGGCCGCCGATGCCGATCAGCCGGCGCCGACGCGGGAGACGCTGGGCGGCATGCGCCTGCTGCTTCTGGAAGAAGGGCACTGCTTCCGTGACCAGGCGCTTTCCTTCTGCAACATGCCATCGGCGCGACCGCGCGAGGTCCTCGACGGCAGTTCCCTGTCGACCCTGGTGCAGATGGTCGGTGCCGGGATCGGCGTCACGTTGATCCCGGAGATGGCCGTGGCGGTGGAGACACGGTCCGCGCCCGTATCGCTGGCGCGCTTCGACGATCCGGCACCGTCGCGCACGGTCGGCATGATCTGGCGCAAGACCAGCCCGCTGGCGGCACAGCTCGAACAGATCGCGGACGTCGTCCGACGCGTCGCCGCGCCCGCGGCTTGATCCACCGCCGGCCTGATCATGTGAGTGGGTAAATGGTGCCCTCTCCCGGAGTCGAACCGGGACTTCCGTAAGGAAACCAGATTTTGAGTCTGGCGCGTCTACCAATTCCGCCAAGAGGGCAGATGGTTGAGCTTTAGCGCGGGCCGCGCGAGCGATCAAGCGGCGCGCACGCGCCAGCGGAATGCATCGTCGCCCTGGTCCAGCCGGTCGAGCACCTGCCAGCGGCAGAAGCGGTTGTGGCTGGTGAGCGCACCCTCCCACAAGCCGTTCCAGCTCTCGAACACCGCTGGCGAAGGCCGGCCGGACATGAAGGCCCAGGTCGGTTGCTCGACGATCCAGTCCTTGCCGTCGCGGCTTACGGTGCAGGTATCGCCCTGGCCGTCGGCGATGGCGGCGAACCATTGCGCGAAGACCTCCGGATCATCGCCTTCCAGGCCCAGCATGTCGGCGGTCTGGCGGTAGTACTGCAGGCCGATCAGGCGGCCGCAATGGTTGCCCAGCGCGGCCGCTTCGGCGCGTCCGAACATCTCCGCCATGACCGGCAGCATCAGCCGCACCGGGTCCATGGCGTAGGTGCGGTTGGCCTTCTGCAGGCGCTCCTGGGGCCAGCTCTCGGTCGACAGCGCCGGGGCCTTGGCCGGATCGAACGGCGGGGGCGCCTCTCCCGGGGCGAAGCGCAGGCGCTGGTCGTCGGTCAGGACATGGTCGTACTCGCAGAAGTAGCCGGCCAGGCCGTAGCCGCCGTCCATGTCCTCCGAGGTGCAGACGAAGCCGAGCCGGTCGTTGCCGAGCGATACGCCGTTGTGGGCGTACCAGCCACGCAGCATGCCGCGGCTGACCTCGATCGGAACGCCGCAGATCGCCGTGCCTTCGTAGATCCAGCGTGGATGGACGAAACGCACCCAGGCCTTGCGGTCGCTCTCGGGCATGAACTGCACGTCGACGCCGCCGATACGGTTGCCGAGATAGTGGTAGGCGGCGCAGGCGACCGCGTGCGGCATGTCGGCGAGCCCGAGCTTGGTCAGCGCGGGCATGAACTTGTTCAGGTGGTGTTGCCGGTAGACGCGGAACACCGCCTCGCCGGCGGCCTCGTGTCCGCGCCGGCTGGACAGCATCAGGATCAGGCCAGTGAGGTAGGCGTGGTACAGCG
>CAZVLI010000747.1:0-2584 GCA_964627965.1 uncultured Rhodospirillales bacterium | reverse complement strand
CCGGCCGCTGCCGACCCGTGGCGCCAGCCGTCCGCCCAGCGGTGCCGCGACCACGGCGCCGGCATAGCCCGCCGCCAGCACGATCCCGGCCCAGGTCACCGGCAGACCGGTCAGGCGCTCCAGATAGTAGGGGACCAGCAGCAGCACCGCGAAGTTCACCAGGTAGACGCCGATGCTGGCCAGGTTCACCAGGCAGAATTCCGGCGAGCGGAACGGCGTGAGCTTGATCAGCGGCGCCGGGCTGCGCCGCTCCTGCCACACGAAAGCGGCGAGACCGGCGAACGCCAGCACGCCCAGCAGCAGGCCGCCGCCGCTGCGCGCCATGTTCAGCGCCAGCAGCATCGCCACCAGCGTGCCGACCGCCAGCACCGCGCCCAGCATGTCGAAGCGCCCGCTGGCCGGCGGCGGTTCGGCCTTCGGCACAAAGACCAGCAGCGCCAGCGCCGCCAGCGCGATCGGCACCCGGAACCAGTAGACGCCCTGCCAGCCGAGATGCTCGACAAGCACGCCGCCGACCGTGGGTCCGACCGCGCTGGCGATGGCGTACATCATCGTATAGGCGCCGATCACGCGGGCGCGGCGGTCCTCGTCGAAGCCGGTCGTGGCCAGCGCTGGCCCGCAGCTCAGCACCAGCGCCGTCCCCAGGCCTTGCAGCCCACGGAAGAACAGCAGCCAGCCATAGCTCGGCGCCAGCGCACACAAGCTCAGCGCGCCGACCGACAGCACCAGCCCGGCGGCGAAGATGCGCCGGTAGCCGAACATGTCGCCCAGGCGTCCGAAGACGAGCATCAGGCTGGCGTAGGTCAGCACGTAGCAGATCACCACCCACTGGATCATCGAGATCGGGATGGCGAAGTCGGCGGTGATGCGCGGGAAGGCGACGTTGACGGCCGTGTCGAGCGGACCGATCGCGCTGCCAAGCCCGATGGTCAGCAGGCCGGCGGTGCGTCGTGCGTCGGGACTCAACGCTCCTGCAGCGCCAGCTTGACGCCGAAGGCCGCGAGGGCGGCGGCGAAGGAACGTTGCATCCAGCGCGTCGCGCGCGGCGAGCCGGCCAGCCGGGCGCCGACCGCCGTGGCACTGACGCCGTAGCCGACGAAGACGACGAAGGTCATCGCCATGAACACCGCCGCCAGCACCAGCATGTCGCGCGTGGCATGCGCGCTGCCGAGCGGCACGAACTGCGGCAGGAAGGACAAGAAGAACACCGACAGTTTCGGGTTCAGGATGTTGATCAGGAAGCCACGCACGATGGTCTTGGTCGTCGCCATCGGTTCAGGCCGCGGCAGGTTCAGCGCTCCGGTATCGCGCCAGACGCTCCACGCCAGGTAGAGCAGGTAGACCACGCCGGCATACTTCACGACCTGGAACGCCACGGCCGAGGCGTGCAGTAGCGCCGCGAGCCCCAGTATCGATGCCGCGATGTGCGGCACGATGCCGAGGGTGCAGCCGAAGGCCGCGGCGACGCTGGCCCACGCCCCGCGGAACATCCCCACCGACAACGTGTAGATCACGCCCGTGCCCGGCAACAGCACAACGATCAGCGAGGTCAGCAGGAAGTCCCAGCTCATGGCGTATCCTCTCGGTTGCTGGCATCTTGCCGGAACCTGGGCGTCGGACGCCAGCACCGCACCAAAGACGTCCAAGACGTTGATGGTTCGAGGACGTGGATGGCCGGGACAAGCCCGGCCATGACGCAATTGTTTGTACCCACCAAAGTCGTCATGCCCGGGCTTGTCCCGGGTATCCACGTCGCTACGCTGCCGCAGGCGGAGGTGATCAGGCGTGCGGGACGAGGACTTCGAGCGCGAGGCCGACTACATCGTCGTCGGCGCCGGGTCGGCTGGGTCGGTTCTGGCCGACCGGCTGAGCGCCGATGGCAGGCACCGGGTGCTGGTGCTGGAGTATGGCGGCCGCGACAACTCGATCTACGTGCAGATGCCGACGGCGCTGTCGATCCCGATGAACAGCCAGCGCTTCGATTGGGGCCTCTACTCGGAGCCGGAGCCGGGCCTGGGCGGCCGGCGCATGCACCACGCGAGCGGTAAGGTCATCGGCGGTTCCTCGTCGATCGACGGCCTTGTATACGTAAGCACCCACGCGGCAGACTTCGACGAATGGGCGGCGCTGGGCGCGGACGGCTGGAGCTATGCCGACGTGCTGCCCTATTTCCGCCGCGCCGAGGACTGCGTCTACGGCGCCGACGACTATCGTGGCGCCGGCGGCCCGCTCGGCGTCTGCAACGGCAACGAGATGACCAACCCGCTCTACCGCGCCTTCATCGAGGCCGGGCGGCAGGCGGGCTATGGCGTCACCGCCGACGTCAACGGCGAGCGCCAGGAAGGTTTCGGGCGCATGGACATGACGGTGCGCGGCGGCGTGCGCTGGTCGACCGCCAATGCCTACCTGAAGCCGGCCCTGAGCCGCCCGAACCTGACGCTGGAGATGCATGCGCTGACGACGCGCATCCTGTTCGACGGCCGCCGCGCCGTCGGTGTCGAAGTGCGGCAGGGCGACCGGACGTGGCGCGTGCGGGCGCGTCGCGAAGTCATCGTCTCGGGCAGCAGCTTCAGCTCGCCCAAGC
>CAZVLI010000746.1:0-2585 GCA_964627965.1 uncultured Rhodospirillales bacterium | reverse complement strand
TGGATCGCGTGCTGCGCTGGGTCCTGGTGACGCCGGACATGCACCGGGTGCATCACTCCATCGTGCCGAAGGAGACCAACAGCAATTTCGGCTTCAACCTGCCGTGGTGGGACCGGCTGCTGGGCACCTATCGGGCGCAGCCGGCAGCGGGTCACCTGGCCATGACCATCGGCCTGCCGGTGTTCCGGGGCGCAGACGAGCAACGGCTGCACCGTATGCTGGTGCAGCCGTTGCTTTCGGTGTCCGAAGAAGGGGCGACCGGCAGGCAGCCGGCGACCGGCCGCGACTAGCGGCCGATGCGGCTATCCAGCATCTCCGGCGTGAAGGTCACGCCGCGGTACATCGGATGCTCGATCGCGTAGCGCGGCTTGGTCACCGGCAGGTTTGCCGCCGACGAGGCCCAACGGGAAAAAGACGCGAACCAGCGCATGGGACTAACTCCTAATCTATGCGTGGCGGGTATATGGGGCTGTCCCGACCTGTGGACAATTGCACTTTTTGCATGGCTGGCGCGGGGCTTTGGAATGCCCTGGCTAGCGGTTTCTTTACCGGTCCGGCCCGCTCCCGAGGGGGAATAGGGAGTGGGCCGGACCGGCCTGCTTCGTCGACGCTAGCGGCCGACGCGGCAATCGAGCATTTCCGGCGTGAAGCGCGCGTCCCGATAGGTCGGGTGATCGATGGCGTAGCGCGGCGTGACCTTCGGGGTCGTGGCGGCGGACGTGGCCCAGCGGGTGAAGCTCGAAATCCATTGCATGGTCTGATCTCCTTGCTCGTTGCCTGACGCAGAGATGGGCACGCCACTCGGCGAACAACGGGCGATTTTCGGACGGCTGTCCGGCTAGGATGGACGGCGTCTCAATCGTGAAGGGGAGTGCGATGAGCGGGGCGGAGTTCGACGATCCCATGAGCCGGCCGCGCTATACCGGCCTGCCGACCTTCATGCGCGCGCCCTATGCCGGCGACGACTGGTCCGGCGTCGATATCGGCCTGATCGGCGTGCCGTTCGATGGCGGCGTCACCAATCGGCCGGGCGCCCGCCACGGTCCGCGCGAGGTGCGCAACCAGTCCAGTCTGATGCGCAAGATCAACCAGGCCAGCGGCATCGCGCCGTACGAGGTCGCCCGCGTTGCCGATCTGGGCGATGCCTGGGTCGAGAAGCCGTTTCGCCTGGAAGGGGCGCTCGACGAGATTGCGGCCTTCTACAAGCGCGTCCACGCGGCCGGGATCGTGCCGCTGTCGGTCGGGGGCGACCATTCCATCACCTTGCCGATCTTCCGCGGCATCGCGGCGGAACGCCCGGTCGGCATGGTCCATTTCGACGCGCACTGCGATACCGGCGACGACTACCTCGGCTCCAAGTTCCATCACGGCGCCCCGTTCCGCCGCGCGGTGGAGGAGGGGCTGCTGGACCCGAAACGGACCATCCAGATCGGCATCCGCGGCGGCCTGAACGACCGCGACTTGTGGCAGTTCAGTCACGACAGCGGGATGCGCGTCATCTACATGGAGGAGTTCTACGACCTCGGCCCGAAGAAGACCGTCGAAGAGATACGTCGCGTTGTCGGCGACGGGCCGACTTACATCAGCTTCGATGTCGACGGCCTCGATCCGGTCTACGCGCCGGGCACCGGCACGCCCGAGGTCGGCGGCATCACCACGGTCGAGGCGCAACTCATGCTACGCGGCCTGCGGGGCTTGAACCTGATCGGCGGCGACGTGGTCGAGGTGGCGCCGCCGTTCGACCCCTCCGGCAACACCGCCCTGGTCGGCGCGACGCTGCTGTTCGAGGAGCTTTGCGTGGTCGCCGATGCCTTGGCGGCCCGCCGGTAGGAGATGCATCAAGGCGGCGTGTAGCCGAGAACCGTGAAGCGGTAGGGCTCGTCGACGCCGGCCGCGAAGCTCTCGTCGCGATGGATCACCTCGCAGCGTCCGGCAAAGCCGCTCGGTAACCGCATCTTGCCGGCAAGTTCGGCGCAGGGTTCCACGCCTTCGGCGGGCAGTGCGTTGGCGAGGTAGTCGATGCCCTGGTCGCGCATCCACGCCTCGACGGTGCCCGCCTTGACGTGTTCGTAGTAGGCGGTCGAGTTGACCAGGCCGTCGAGGTTGATCACCCGGTGCCGCGAGAAGTAGCCGACGACGCCGGCGTCGGTCGACCCGATCACCGCGCCGGATGGCAACGCGCGATTGGCCCATTGCGTGCCGCGGTAAGACGCGATTTCCCAGTCGACCAGGGTCTTGGTCCTGGCGGTCGCCAGCTTGTGCGTCGGATTACGCCAGAGTTGCGAGAAGGCGACGGCGGCGATCGCGACGACGACCACGGAGACGACGGCGAACTGGCGCCCCGAATTCGCCTCGCGCCCGAGCCGCCAGTGGAGGATCGCCCGGTGCAGCGCGAACGGCACGGAGAGCGCGGACAGCACGATGGCCGGAACGAAGTACCAGCCGTACATCGAAAAGACGGGCACGCCGTTCTTCATCGAGTAGGCCAGTCGCGCGACGTAGGCGCCGGCCAGCGCCAGCGCAAAGATGTCGAAGGCGTGCTCGCAAGAATACGCCTGTGTGCGGTAGCGCGGCCGTAGCCAGGA
>CAZVLI010000745.1:0-2588 GCA_964627965.1 uncultured Rhodospirillales bacterium | reverse complement strand
CAAGCCGGTCGCCTTCGTCGGCAAGGGCGTGACCTTCGATACCGGCGGCATCTCGCTCAAGCCCGGACCGGGCATGGAAGAGATGAAGTGGGACATGGGCGGCGCCGGCACCGTTGCCGGCGTGATGAAGGCGCTGGCCGGCCGCAAGGCCAAGGTCAACGCCATTGGCGCCGTAGGCCTGGTCGAGAACATGCCGGACGGCAATGCCCAGCGGCCGGGCGACATCGTCACCTCGATGTCCGGCCAGACCATCGAGATCCTGAACACCGACGCCGAGGGCCGGTTGGTTCTCGCCGACGTGCTCTGGTACGTGCAGGACAAGTACAAGCCGCAGTTCATGGTCGACCTGGCGACGCTGACCGGCGCGATGATCATCGCGCTCGGCAACGCCCATGCCGGCCTGTTCTCCAACGACGACGAGCTGGCCGAGCGCCTGTTCGCGGCCGGCAAGGCCGAAGGCGAAAAGGTCTGGCGACTGCCGCTCGACGACGCCTACGACAAGATGATCGATTGCGACGCCGCCGACATGCAGAACATCGGCAAGGACCGCGGCGCCGGCTCGATCACCGCCGCCCAATTCCTGCAGCGCTTCGTGAACGAGGTGCCGTGGGCGCACCTGGACATCGCCGGCGTCGCCTGGTCGAAGAAGGACACCGCCACCGTGCCGAAGGGCGGCACCGGCTGGGGCGTGCGTCTGCTCGACCGTCTCGTCGCCGACTACTACGAGCGGTGAGCGAGGTCGGGTTCTACCACCTGACCAAGTGGCCGCTGGAGCGGGCGCTGCCGAAACTGCTGGAGCGCGTTCTGGCCAGCGGCCGGCGCGCGGTCCTGCTGGCGCCGTCGAAGGAACGGGTGGAGGACCTCACCGTCCAGCTCTGGACCTACGATCCAGGCTCGTGGCTGCCGCACGGTTCCGCCCGGGACGGTCATGCCGAGGCTCAGCCGATCTACCTCACCGACACCGAGGAGGCGCCGAACGGCGCCGATGTCCTGGTGGTCGTGGAGGGGATGCGGCCCGAGTTCGCGGGCCAGTTCGACCGCGTGCTGGACCTGTTCAACGGTCGCGACGAGGACGCCGTCGCGGCGGCGCGCGACCGTTGGCGGCATTACTCAGCCGGCGGCCACAAGCTCACCTACTGGCAGCAGACGGACTCCGGCGGCTGGCAGCAAAAGCAATAGCCGCCAGGGGCAGCAGCTTCGCCGCCTCGGCCGTGACCGCGATGGTGTGAAGCGGCGAGGGCGGCGGCGTCTCGCCGGCCATGATCATCTCGCCGCGCTCGGCCAGCACCGGGATCATCCACAATCCCTGCGCCGCCACGATTATGGCGACGACGGCGAACAGCACCCAGACAAAGACACCGGGCCGCCGCCATGCCAGCAGCGCCAGCATGACAACGGCGAGCGCGATCTCGACGCGGTTCTGCAGCGTGAAAGTGTAGCGGTTCACGTCCAGCGCCTGCGCCAGATCGATGTTGGGCGACATGAAATGCGATGGCGTCGCGATGAACGCCACCCCCAGGCCGATGCCCAGCCAGACCAACGCGAGGGCAGGGGGCAGGGCGTGGCGCAGCCGATCCAGCACGCTACTCCGCCGCCTCCAGTTCCTCGCCTAGCGACAGCCAGTCGTGCTCGACCTCCGCGATGCGGCGTTCCAGCTCGACGCGTTGCTGGTTCAGTTCCGGCACCGTTGCGGCGGCCTCGCCCTCGTAGGTCTCCGGCGCGGCGAGCTTGGCGGCGACCGCCTTGTGCTGGTCGGTGAGCTTGGCGAGTTCGGCCTCCAGCTTTTGCAACCGCCGGCGCATCGGCGCCTGGTCGGCACGCTTGGCGGCCGCTTCCTTGCGCGCCTGCTTCTTGTCGACCTGCGGCGGTGGCGGTGCGGCGGCCGGGCGTACGTCTCGTCCGCGACTGCCGCCGCCGATCAACTGGCGTCGGTAGTCGTCGACGTCGCCTTCGAACGTCGTCACCGTGCCGTCGGCCACCAGCCACAGCCGGTCGGCCACCAGTTCGATCAGGTGCCGGTCGTGGCTGATCACCACCACGGCGCCCTTGTAGTCGTTCAGCGCCTGCACCAGTGCCTGGCGGGCGTCGACGTCGAGGTGGTTGGTCGGCTCGTCGAGCAGCAGCAATTGCGGCTTCTGCGCCGAGATCAGCGCCAGCACCAGCCGTGCCTTCTCGCCGCCCGACAGCGCCTTGGCCGGCGTGATCGCCTTGTCCTGCTGCAAGCCGAAACCGCCCAGCCGTGCCCGCAGCGCCGCGTCCTGAAGGTTGGGCAGCAGGCGACGCAGGTGCGTGACGGCGTCCGCCTCCGGATCGAGCTGCTCGATCTGGTGCTGGCCGAAATAGCCGATCTGCAGCTTGCGGTTGGCCGCGCGTTGCCCGTTCATCGCGTCGAGCTCGCCGGCGAACAGCTTGGCCAGCGTTGTCTTGCCGTTGCCGTTGCGGCCGATCAGGGCGATGCGGTCGTCGTCGTCGATGCGCAGGTTCAGCCGTCGCAGCACCGGCTTGCCGGTTTCGTAGCCGACAGAACAGTCGGCCAGCGTCAGCAGCGGCGGCGCCAGCTCGTCCGGCTCCGGAAACGCCAGCTCGAC
>CAZVLI010000744.1:0-2589 GCA_964627965.1 uncultured Rhodospirillales bacterium | reverse complement strand
CACTGGGGCATCGACAACCTGCTGGTGAACCAGAGCTTCACCATGGTGGAGATGGAGCGGCTGAAAGCGCAGGAGCGGCTGATGCCGGCCGACGATCCGGAACGCAAGTCGCTGGAGCGTCGCCTGCGCGCGCTGCCCGGAATCTACGCGGACTTCATCGAGGCCGAGGCGCGCGTGCGCGAGTTGCTGGGCGAACTGGAGGCGGAGCTGGCGGCGCGCGAGGCGGCCCTGGCGCGCCATCCGCCACCGGCCGACTGACGGCAGCGGTCCGGCCTCGTCCGCCGCAATGGCCGGTGCGGGACGCTTCCCTTCGGCGTAATGGTGTCATGGTTCGGCCAGCGCCATGCTGGCCAGGTGAGCGGGGAGAGCGAGGACAATGGCGATCAGCGACGACCACAAGGCAAAGGCGAAGACCTTTCGCGCGTTGCACCACGACGCGGCGGTGCTGGTGCTGCCGAATGCGTGGGACGAGGTGAGCGCGGCGCTGATGGTCGATGCGGGTTTTCCCGCCATCGCCACGACCAGCTCCGGGGTCGCCAACTCGGTCGGGTTCCCGGACGGCGAACACATCGGTCAGGAGCGAATGCTGGGCATCGCTGCCAGCATCGCGGCGCACGCCGGCGTGCCCGTGACCGCCGACCTGGTGGCCGGGTTCGGCAATCAGCCGGCGGCGGTGGCCGATACGGTGAACCGGGCGATCGGCGTCGGACTGGTCGGCTGCAACATCGAGGACGGCGATCAGGCAAGCGGCAAGCTGATGGACTTCGACCTCGCCGTGGCGCGTATCCGTGCCGGCGCCGAGGCGGCGGCCAGCGCCGGCTTGCCCGACTTCGTGATCAACGCGCGCGTCGATCCGTACCTGCGTGGCTTCGGCGAGCCGGCGGCATGCCTCGACGAGTCGATCCGGCGCGCTAACGCCTACCTCGCCGCCGGCGCCGGTTCCGCCTTCGTGCCAGGTCCGGTCGACGCCGACACGGTCGGCAAGCTGGCAAGCGGCATCGACGGCCCGCTCAACGTGATGGCCGGACGCCCCGGCACGCTGTCGGTGGCCGAGTACAAGGAACTCGGCGTGGCGCGTATCTCGATCGGTGGCAGTCTGGCTCTGGCGGCGCTCGGCCTGGTGCGCGATGCGCTAGCGACGCTAAAGGCGGAAGGCACGTTCGGCTACGGCGCCAACATGCTGAGCCATCCGGCCGCCAACAAGATGATGGCCGCCTGGCAGAAGCGCGGCTAGGCACCGATCCCGACCGACCCGAGCTCGGCGAGCAGGGCGCGGCAGGCGCCGTTGAGGTAACCGCCACGACGGTGCACGGCGTGGATCGGCTGCGCCACCGCGAGGCGGGGTGCGTCGATGACGGCCAGCGTGCCGAGTCGACGTTCCTCGCCGATGGCGCTGGTCGGCAGCAGGGCGATGCCGAATCCAGCTTCGACCAGCCGCTTCTGCGCGGTGAGGCTGTCGACCGCGAGGATGTCGAGGTCGACCAGGCCGGCCTTGGCGAGCTCGCGCTCGACCAGGTGCCCGACCGAGGGTGGCCGGTTGCGGCCGGCCGGGAAGGCGAGCCAGCGCTCGCCCGAGAGCTGCGCCAACGAGCGTGGCCGTTTGCCGGCGAGGCGATGATCCGCCGCGCAGACCAGCACCAGCGGCTCGGTGCCGATCTGCTCGGAAACAAGGTCGTCGCCAGGATCGGCGAAATAGCGCAGGCCAAGCATGGCTTCGCCTCGGCGCACCAGGTCGCTGACCTCGCGGCTGTTGGCGGTGCGCAGGTCGAGCCGCATCTCCGGCCGACGGCGGAGGTAGTCCTGCAAGGTGCCGACGAGCGGCGAGTCGGCGAGCGTGCCGACGATGGCGAGGGAGATCACCCCGGCGTCGTCGCGCGCCAGGTCGGCCACCGCCTCGGCGCCGTCGCGGATCGCCGCCAGCGCCTGCTCGGCATGGGGCAGGAAGGCGCGACCGGCTTCCGTCAGCACCGCTCCGGACGGCCCCCTCTCGATCAGCGGCGCCCCCAGCGCCTCCTCCAATTGCCGGATACGGCGGGTGATGGCGGGCTGCGAGCGGTTCAGATGTGCCGCCGCGCGGGTCACGCCGCGCTGCCGTGCCACGGCGACGAAGGCTTCGATCTCTGCAGTCGAGTTCATCAGTTTTCCTGATTTATATCGTCAGTACTATGAATTGGACGAATGTCGGCTGCAACGCCAGGATGCCGGCGACGACCACAGGGGAGCCGGCCGATGACCGTCACTGACGCACAGCGCGCGAGAGCCACCGCCTTCAACCGCATGCACACCGACGGCGACGTGCTGGTGCTGCCTAATTGCTGGGACCATGCCAGTGCGGCTTTGATGGCGGCGGCCGGTTTCGCCGCCATCGCCACCACGTCGGCGGGGGTCGCGGTCGCGAATGGTCTGCCCGATGGCGAGAACTTCGGCCGCGACTTCCAGGTCGGCTTCGCGGGCGGCATCGCCGCGCGTACCGAGTTGCCGGTCACCGCCGACCTGGAGGCCGGCTACGGCACCGAGCCGGACGCGGTGGCGACGACCGTGACGCGTGCCATCGAGGCCGGGCTGGTTGGCTGCAACATCGAGGACGTG
>CAZVLI010000743.1:0-2593 GCA_964627965.1 uncultured Rhodospirillales bacterium | reverse complement strand
CGCGGTGCGCCGCTCCACGCCGCGGCTGGCCAGCCGCCGTTCCTGCATCGCCAGCAGCTCGGTCCGCACCCGGGTGATCTCGGCCGCGACCTCGTCCTGACGGGCCGTCTCCAGGTTGACGATCTCCAGCTTGGCCTGGTCGATGGTCTGCTGCGCCCGGGCGATGTCGCCCAGGTGCTCGGCCCGCTCGCCCTCGATCTGCGCCTCGCGACGCTGCAGGGCGAGCAATCGCGGCTTGCGCTCGTAGCCGCGGCGCAGGAGCTCGGAGACCTGGACGATTTCGTCCTTGATCAGCGCCACCTCGCGGTCGCGTGCCTCGATCTGATCGCGCAAGCCCTTGATCTCGGCGCCAAGCTGGCGGATTTGCTGGCCGAGGATCGCCTTGCGCTCGCCAAGCGACTGTTTTCGCACGGTGAAGACCTGCCGCTGGCCCTCGACCAGGTCGGCGATGTCGGGCTGCGCCGCCGCGCGCGCCAGCAGGTCGTCGGGGAAGTTCACGGCCTCGGCGCCGATCTGCTCGGCGGTGAGCCGCGCATATGTCGCGGCCAGCGCGTCGGACTGGGTCTGCAACAGGTCGAACGCGGCGCGCGCCTGGGTGTCTTCCAGCACCAGCAGGACGTCGCCGGACTTCACCATCTCGTCGTTCTTCACCCGGATGTCGCGGATGATGCCGCCTTCCAGGTGCTGCACGGTCTTGCGGCTGCCGTCCGGGCTGACGATTCCGGGCGCGATCGCGGCGCTGGCCAACGGTGCCAACGTAGCCCAGCCACCGAAACCGACG
Organism: uncultured Rhodospirillales bacterium; assembly: GCA_964627965.1. GTDB lineage: Bacteria > Pseudomonadota > Alphaproteobacteria > JAVKFY01. Next base: position 1,812 of record CAZVLI010000743.1, on the reverse strand, counting down.
AAGAAAGCACCGACGACGATGCTGCCGGCGATGACCACCGGCCGCAGGTCGCGCCAGAGCGCAACGCGGTCGGCGCCAGAGCCACTGTCAGGCGCGGAAAGCTGGGCGATCGGGCGACGGGCCATGGCGCTACCTCACCCGCTGCAGGTGGGGCGCGCGGGCGCCGAAGCGCTTCATCACCTCGTCGTAGGAGCCGGTCATCTCCACCGCCCCGTCGCGCAGGACCAGAATCTTGTCGGCGTCCTGCAGCAGGCTCGGCCGGTGCGCCACCAGCACCACCGTCGTACCCTGCTGTTTCACCTCGGCAATGGCGCGCAGCAAGGCGGCCTCGCCATCCTGGTCGAGATTGGCGTTCGGCTCGTCCAGAACCAGCAGCTTCGGCTCGCCGAACAGCGCCCGGGCGATGCCGATGCGCTGGCGCTGACCGCCCGACAGGTTGGCGCCGTTCTCGCCGATCTGGGTGTCGTAGCCGTCCGGCAGGCGCAGGATCATGTCGTGCACGTCGGCCCGCATCGCCGCCGAGACCACCTGCTCGTCCAACGACTTGGGATCGTCGCCAGGATCCGACATGCGAGCGATGTTCTCGCGCACGGTGCCGGTGAACAGTTCCACGTCCTGCGGCAGATAGCCGACGTGACGGCCGAAGTCGGACCGATCCCAGCCATAGACGTCGGCGCCATCCAGTCGCGCATGGCCGGCCGAGGGCGGCCAGATGCCGACGATCAGCTTGCACAGCGTGCTCTTGCCGGCCGCCGACGGCCCGATCACGCCCAGTACGGTACCAGGGTCGACGTCGACGGAGACCTGCTTCAACACCGGCTCGCGCCCGCCCGGTGGCACGAAGCTCAAACGCTCGACCGCCAGCCGGCCGGTCGGGGTCGGCAACTGGATCGACGGCGGCACCGCCGGCAGCGCCTCGAACAGCTTTTCGAGCCGCTGGTGGCTGGACCGCGCGGCGGCGAGTTCGCGCCAGGCGCCGATGGCCTGCTCGATCGGCGCCAAGGCGCGTCCCAGCAGGATCGAGCCGGCGATCATGCCACCGGCGGTGAGCTGGCCTTCCAGCACCAGCAGCGCGCCAAGGCCGAGGATGCCGACCTGAACGAACAGCCGGACGAAGCGGGAAATGCCGACGATGGTGCCGACCCGGTCGGCGGCTTGTTGCTGGTGTCGCAACACGTCGTCATTGTCGCGCGCCCAGCGGCCCAGCATCGCCGGCAGCATGCCCATGGCGCGGATCACGTCCGCGTTGCGCATCGCCGTTTCCGCCGAACGGTAGACGCTGACCAGGCCGGCGTTGGCGGCGCGGTGCGGCTTGCGGATCGCCACCTCGTTGGCGACGGCCAGGATGAACAGCACCACGGCGCTCAGCAGCGCCAGCACGCCAAGCCACCAGTGCATGTACCAGATCACGGCGATGAAGGCCGGGATCCAGGGCGTATCGAAGATCGGCCGCACCCCGTCGCGCAGGAAGGAGCGCACCTGGCCGAGGTCACGCAGCAGTTGCGCGCCCGGATTCTGCCCGGCCAGTGACAGATCGACACTGCCGGCCAGCACCGTCCCGGAGAGCTGGCGCTCCAGCCAGCTCGAAATCCGGCTCAGCATGGCGGCGCGCACGATCTCCAGCGCGCCCAGCACCGCCAGCGCCAGACAGGCGATGATCGTCAGATAGACCAGGGTCTCGCGCACGCCACTCGACAGCACCCGGTCGTAGACCTGCAGCATGTAGATCGGTGTGACGAGGTAGAGCGCGTTCAGGAAAAAACTGAACACTGCGACCACGGCAATGGCGCCGCGCACCTTGGTGAGGGCGTC
>CAZVLI010000742.1:0-2593 GCA_964627965.1 uncultured Rhodospirillales bacterium | reverse complement strand
CCACTTCCTTTTCGTTGCCGAGGAAGGACGAGTATGCCCGACGCCCTCCCACCCGAACTCGCCGACGACGCCGACCTGGTCGAGTGGTACTACGATCAGGGCTTCTCCGACGGGTTCCCCGTGGTGCCGCCGACCCCGGAAAAGGTCGCGGCGGTGGTCCGGGCGCTGGGCGGCGATCCGGACTTCCTGGAATGCAAGGTGCCGCCGCGTTGGGGCGGCCTGACCCGCAAGATCCTGGCCGTGAACATGGTCATGGCCGGCTGCAAGCCGGAATACGCGCCCGTGGTTCGTGCGGCGATGCTGGCGCTCACCGAGACCGCGTTCAACCTCAACGGTGTGCAGGCGACGACGCACATGGCCTGCCCGCTGCTGGTGGTGAACGGGCCGATCCGCGACGAGATCGGCATGAACGCCGACTGCAACGTTTTCGGCTCCGGCAATCGGGCCAACGCGACCATCGGCCGGGCGATCCGGCTGATGCTGCTCAACGTCGGCGGCGGCTGGCCCGGCGAATTGGACAAGTCCACGCTGGGTCATCCCGGCAAGTACACCTTCGCCATCGCCGAGAACGAGGCCGCCAGCCCGTTCGCGCCCTACCACGTCGAGAAGGGCTTCGATGGCAGCGATTCCACCGTCTTCGTGATTGCCTGCGAGCCGCCACATTCGGTCACCAACCACGTCGCCGACGACGCGCGCGGCATCCTCGATTCCCTGGTCTCGGCCATGTCGTCCTACGCGCACAACAACGCGGTCAGCTCCGGCCATTGCGCCGTCGTGCTGGGGCCGGAGCATGCGCGCACCATCGCCGGCCAGGGCTGGACCCGCCACGACGTGCGCCACTACCTGTGGGACAACGCGCGCATCCGCTTCGGCGACATCGCCTTCGAGCATCGCTACGGCAAGATCTACAACCGCAACCTGCCGAAGTGGTACGGCCGCGAACTCGACTCGCGCAATCCGATCGTGCCGTCGGCCGACTCCATCCACCTGTTCGTCGCGGGCGGCGAGGCGGGACGCTTTTCCGCCTTTCTGCCGGGCTGGGGCCATATGACCAGCCCCGTGCTTCGCGGCATCGACGGCGCGGCGCCGGTCTCCGGCCCGGTCTGCGTCGACGGCACCTGTTTCCTGTAGAGAGGAACTCGATGGCCCAAACCGTCTACGACCCACGCGGCGAGGTCACCGCAGAGGCCCGCGCGATGGCCGCCCGCAAGGGCGAACTCGCCGGCTTGCGCCTGGCGGTGCTCGACAACACCAAGTGGAACGCCAACAAGCTGTTGCGCCGGATGAGCGCGCGGCTGGGCGAGGAAGCCGGCTTCGAGGCGGTGAACTACTACCGCAAGGAGAGTTTCTCGAAGGTCGCCGCGCCCGATCTCGTCGCGGAGATCGCGCGCGATAACGACGTGGTGCTGACGGCCATAGGCGACTGAGGCTCCTGCACATCGTGCTGTATGCATGACGGCGTGGAGCTTGAGGGTCAGGGGGTGCCGGCGGCGGTGGTGGTGACCACCGAGTTCACTCACGAAGCGGAGGTGCAGCGTATCGCGCTGGGCATGCCCGACCTGCTGCCCGTGGTGATCGAACACCCGTTGAGCACGCTTACCGAGGCCGAGATCGACGCGCGCGCCGACAAGGCCGTCGCGGCGGCGATCGCCGCATGGCGCGGCGCGAACAGCTGAAGGGAGGCGTCTAGCCGCGGCCGCGATAGGGCGGCACGCCCTGGTCCGGCAGCCAGAGGCCGGCCGGTGGCGCGTCGGTCTGGTAAAACACGTCGATCGGCATGCCGCCGCGCGGATACCAGTAGCCGCCGATCCTGAGCCATTTCGGCTTCAGCGTTTCCACCAGCCGCTTGCCGATGCCGACCGTGCAGGCCTCGTGGAACGCGGCGTGGTTACGAAACGACGCGAAGTAGAGCTTCAGCGACTTGCTCTCGACGATATGTCCGTCCGGCACGTAGTCGAGCACGAGATGGGCAAAGTCCGGCTGTCCCGTGACCGGGCATAGCGAGGTGAATTCCGGGCAGACGAAGCGGATCAGGTAGGTCGTGCCGGGATGCGGGTTCGGCACCGCGTCGAGCACGGCGTCCTCAGGCGAGCCCGGAATGCGGCTCTCACGGCCCAGTGCGCTCAGTGTGGTGGTGTCCGGCTCGCTCAACGGGGCGTCCTTGCTGGTGGTCGCCCCAAGATAGGCCTCAGGCGGTCGAGATCAACCTCAGTGCCAGCTCTTTGGAAGCCTCGGAACCGGGTTCTCGAAGGCCCGTTCCATGTTCTCCAGGCTGAGGTCGGTGACGCCGGCCTTCACCGCGTCGATGGCCTTCTCGATCTGCTCGCCGGGCTGGGCCGCGAGGTTGCGCACGAAGTCGTTGTCGGTCGTCAGGCGCACCAGCCGGTAGCCGTTCTCGGCGGTGCGCATGTGCTTTTCGATGTTGCGCCACGACAGTTCCATCGCGCGCGGCGACGGATCGAGCAACCCGGCCAGTGCGGTCGCGGTGCCGCTGAAGCGGTTGTCCCGGCCGGCCTCGTCCAGCGCGCCACGAAGCCGCTCGCGCGCGGCGTCGTAGCCGTCGCTGAGCAGAGCCGCCGGCGAGACGCCAAAC
>CAZVLI010000741.1:0-2597 GCA_964627965.1 uncultured Rhodospirillales bacterium | reverse complement strand
AGCGCTTCGACACCGAGGCGAAGATCGTCGGCGAGGAGGCGGAGACCGGATGGACCGTCAACACCGCGCTGGCCGCCTCGCTGTTCGGCTATCCGATGGTGTCGCTGGGCCAGATGATCGACTGGGTCGCCGACTGGCTCGGTCGCGGCGGCGGCAGCCTGGGCAAGCCGACTCACTACGAAGTTCGCGATGGCCAGTACTGAGCTGGCCTACCGGCCGCTGACGCAAGCCGACCTCGCCGTTGCCCAGGCGTTGAGCCTGGAGGCCGGCTGGAACCAGACCGCCGACGACTGGACCGCGGTGATCGCCGACGGTGCTGGCTTGGCGGTCACCGCACCGGAAGGCATCGTCGCCACCGGCCTGACCCTGCCGTACCAGCGCTTCGGCTGGATCGCCATGATCCTGGTGACCAACAGCCGCCGGCGTCAGGGCATCGCCAGCGAGATGCTGCGCCGTTGCATGGCCTGGTGTGCCGAGCACGACCTGATCGCCGGCCTCGACGCGACCGAGGCGGGAAGGCAGGTCTACCTGCCGCTCGGCTTCAAGGATGTCTATTCGTTAAGCCGGATGATCGGCGACAAGCCCGGCGGCGCGGTGCCCGACGGCGTTCGCCCGATGACCGAAGCCGACCTCGATGCCGTCGCCGCCTACGACCGCACCGTCTTCGGCGCCGACCGTCGCCATGTGCTGGAACACCTCTTGCGCCGCTGGCCGGAGGCGGCCTGGGTCGCAGGCGATCCGGTGCACGGTTTCTGCCTCGGCCGCGAGGGCCGCACGGCGCATCAGATCGGCCCCTTGAGCGCCGCCGACGAAGCGACGGCGCTGGCTTTGCTCAACGCGGCGATGGCGGCGGTGCCGGGCCCGGTGCTGATCGACGCCGCCGACCACCAGGCGAGCCTGCGCGCCGCGCTGGACGCCGCCGGTTTCACCCGCCAGCGCGGCTACGTGCGAATGCTGCTGGACCGTGCCGAACCACTCGACAAGCCGGGCGAGGTCTACGCTATCGCCGGGCCGGAACTGGGATAGGAAACGAGATGTCCGTGAAGCTCTACGCCATGACCTGCGGCTGGCTCACCATGAAGATGAAGAACTTCATCCCCGGCGAGGAGGGCGAGCTGCGCGTGCCGGTGCCGTGCTACCTGATCGACCATCCCAAGGGGCGGGCGGTGTTCGACAGCGGCCTGCATCAGTCGATCCAGCACGACCCCGCCGCGCGCATGGGCGAGCGCCTGGCGAAGGCGTTCAAGGTCGAATACAAGGCCGGCGAGGACATGGCGGCCCGCCTGGCGACGCTCGATATCGACATCGGCGATGTGAAGTACCTGATCAACTCGCACCTGCACTTCGACCATGCCGGCGGCAACGCGCACGTGCCGAACGCGCAGATGGTGATCCAGCGCCGCGAGTGGGAGGCCGCCAACGACCCCGACCTGGCGCACGCCAACGGCTTCGCCAAGCAGGACTTCGACCACGGCCACGACCTGAACCAAATCGATGGCGAGCACGACCTGTTCGGCGACGGCACGGTGGTCTGCCTGCCGACCTACGGTCACACGCCGGGGCACCAGTCGCTGAAGGTCAAGCTCGACTCCGGCGACGTGGTGCTCACGGGCGATGCCTGCTACCTGCGCCGCACCATGGAGGAGCTGGTGCTGCCCGGTATCTTCCACGACCGCGACGAGATGATGGAATCGCTGCTGTCGCTGCGCCGCCTGCGCGACGCCGGCGCCCGTATCTTCTACGGCCACGACCCCGACTTCTGGGCAACCGTGCCGCAAGCCCCGGCACAGATCGGGTAGGTCAGCCTTCTGTCGGGTAGACCATGATCATCCACGACACGCCGAACTTGTCGGCCACCATGCCGAAGGCGGGTGAGAAGAAGGTTTCGGCGAGCGGCATCTGCACCTGACCGCCGGCGCCGAGACCGCCGAACAGCTTTTCCGCCTCGGCCTTGTCCTTGGCCGCGATCGACAGCGAGATCCCGCCGAAGTTCGGTGTGCCGCTGCACATGCCGTCGGAGCACATGATCGACGTGTCGCCGACGCTGAAGGCGGCGTGCATGATCTTGTCCTTCGGCGCCGACGGCGCATCCGAGTCCGGCGGCGCGTCGGCGTAGCGCATCATCATCTCGACCTTCGCGCCTAGCGCCGACTGGTAGAAATCCAGCGCCTCTTCACAGCGGCCCTCGAAGAACAGATACGGTTGCACGTGCATGGCTTCGTCCTTTGGTTGGATGAAAGCCATTATTTAACGAATTTGTTAAACGGCGGCGACAACCCCTCACGCAAAGATGAAGTCGTCCGCCGTGAGCTGGCTGGCGGCGATGCCGGTCAACGTGATCGACAAGCCATCCCCACCCGCCGCCAGCGTGACCTGCGCGCCGCTGTCGGTGTCGACGATATTCAGGTCGCCGAAACCGGTGACCCCTTGCAGCACGATCGTCTCGCTGCCGCCCGCGAAGTCGGTGATGGTGTTGCCGCCCTGGCCGGCGGCGAACGTGAACATGTCGACGCCGGCGCCGCCGGTGAGCGTGTCGTCCGCCGGTCCGCCAATCAGGGTGTCGTTGCCGTCACCGCCGACGAGCGTGTCGAAGCCCT
>CAZVLI010000740.1:0-2597 GCA_964627965.1 uncultured Rhodospirillales bacterium | reverse complement strand
GTTGCCATCGCCGACGTCGCCTACTACGTCCGGCCCGGCAGCGCGCTGGACTCCGAGGCGCTGAAGCGCGGCAACTCGGTCTACTTCCCCGACCGCGTCGTGCCGATGCTGCCGGAGGCGATCTCCAACGAGCTCGGCAGCTTGAAGCCGAAGGTGAATCGGGCGGTGATGGCCTGCCGCATGCACATCGGCGCGGACGGCGCGATCCATGGCCACACCTTCCTGCGCGGCCTGATCAAATCGGCGGCGCGCCTGACCTACGAACAGATCCAGGCCGCGCATGACGGCCGTCCGGACGACACCACCGGCCCGCTGATGGAGACGGTCGTCGGCCCGCTCTACGCCTGCTGGAAGGCGCTGGCGGCGGCCCGCTTTGCCCGCTCGCCGCTCAACCTCGACATGCCGGAGCTGCAGGTCTCGCTGAATGACGCCGGTGTGGTCGAGACCATCACCCCGCGCGACCGCCTCGACAGCCACCGGCTGATCGAGGACATGATGATCGCCGCCAACGTCTGTGCCGCGCGCGAGCTGGAGCGGCTGAAGCAGCCCTGCATGTACCGCGTCCACGACCAGCCGACGCGCGAGAAGCTGCGCAATCTGAAGGACTACGTCTCCACCCTGGGGCTGAGCTTCTCCGCCGGCGAGGTGCCGCGTCCGGCGCTGTTCAACCGCCTGATCGACAAGGCGTCGAAGACGCCGCACGCCGAGGCGGTGAACACCATGGTCCTGCGCACCCAGGCGCAGGCGGTCTACAGCCCCGACAATATCGGCCACTTCGGCCTGGCGCTGGGGCACTACGCGCACTTCACCTCGCCGATCCGGCGCTACGCCGACTTGCTGGTGCACCGTGCGCTCATCGCCGGGCTCGGCTGCGGCCCCGGCGGGCTCACCAAGCACGAGGGCGAACGCTTCACGGAGATCGGCGAGGCGATCTCTAACACCGAGCGGCGCGCCATGGCGGCCGAGCGCGACGCCATGGACCGCTATCTCGCGGCCTACATGGCGAGCCACATCGACGCCGTCTTCGACGCCCGCATCACCGGCCTGAACCGCGCCGGCCTGTTCGTCCGCCTGGTCGGTATCGGCGCGGAGGGCCTGGTGCCAATCAGCCGCCTCTCCGACGACCGCTACGAGCATGACGAAAGGTCGCAGGCCCTTGTGGGGCGCCGTACCGGTCGTAGATACAGTCTCGGCGCCTCGATCAGGGTTACCTTGCGCGAGGCCACGCCGGTCACCGGCGGCCTGCTGTTCGAACTGGAAGCAGGCAGCGAGCCGGAAGCGCCGCAGCGCCGGCAGAAGCCGAAGGCAGGCAAGAGGCAGAAAGGACGGCGTCGCTGATGCCCTACGAGATCGAACATGGCGAGCGTCGCGGCATCTGGAGCGCGTTGCGTCGCGGCCTGGCGATGCGCTGCCCGTCCTGTGGCACCGGGCGCATGTTCGGCCGCTACCTCAAGGTCAGCGACACTTGCGGCCACTGCGGCGAGGAACTGCACCACCAGCGCGCCGACGACGCGCCGCCCTATTTCACCATCGTCATCGTCGGCCACCTGATCGTGCCCGGCGCGCTGATGCTGGAACGGGCGATGCACCCGCCGACCTGGGTGCACATGGCGCTCTGGTTGCCGCTGACGATCCTGCTGACGCTGGCGCTGCTCCCGTGCATCAAGGGCGCGGTGGTCGGCGTGCAATGGGCGGCCCGGATGCACGGCTTCGGCGCGACTCCGGACCCCGACTTCTAGACACTCGCGGCGCCTCGGGGCATGGTGGCCGCAGACGACCATCTGGCCAAGAACCGAGCATGACCGAGACGGAAAAACGCCCGCGCCGGGCGGCGCGGCCGCGCGACGCGGCGACCTTGATCCTGGTGCGACAGCGCCGTGGCAGGACCGAGGTGCTGATGGGCAAGCGCCACGCCAAGCACAAGTTCATGCCCGAGGTGCACGTCTTTCCCGGCGGGCGCGTCGACCGCGCCGACCGCTACATCAAGCCGGCGACCGACTTCGATCCGCGCGTCGCCGCCGTGCTGGAACGCTCCACGCTGTCGCCGACCCGCGCCCGCGCCGCGGCGATGGCGGCGATCCGGGAGACCTTCGAGGAGACCGGCCTGGTCATTGGCCGCCGCCATATCGCGCCCGCGCGCACCGCCAACCAGTCGTGGCAGGAATTCTACAAGACCGGCTACGCGCCGGCGCTGGACGGCCTCGCCTACATCTGCCGTGCCATCACGCCACCCTTCCGGCCGCAGCGCTTCAATGCCCGCTTTTTCGTCGCCGACGGCGAGGACGTGAAGGGCGACATCGGCGGCAGCGGCGAGTTGCTCGACCTCGACTGGTTCACGCTCGACAAGGCGCTGACCTTCGAGCTGGCCAACATCACCAAGGTCGTGCTGAACCGGCTGAAGGAACTGGGCGAGGTGTCGGTCGATGAACTGCGCGACCACCCTGTGCCGTTCTACCGCACATCCTACGGCAAGCGCGTCGTGAGCGACGAATGACCGACGCCCGACCGGTCCGCCCACGCGACGCCGCCAGCCTGATCATCCTGCGAGGCAAGGGCGAGGGCACGGAAGTGCTGCTCGGCAAGCGCGCGGCGAAGCA
>CAZVLI010000739.1:0-2599 GCA_964627965.1 uncultured Rhodospirillales bacterium | reverse complement strand
ATCGCGCACGAAGCGATATTGCGCGTCACCGGGCAGAAGCTGCGTGACTTTCCCTTCGCGCACTGCGCTCGTCACGCCCTGCCCGGCTTCCGGCTCTACGACAGCTATCACTGCTCGCGCTACAACACGAACACTGGCCGGCTGACGCCGGAGATGTTCGACGACGTCTTTGCCGCCATCCGCGCCGACGGTTGAGCGTGGATCAGGGCAGCCCGCGCTCGCGCTTCACGCGCTGCCACTCCGCCTTGGACTCCGCCGTCGGCGGATAGTAGGTGTCGGGCACCACGCCCTCCGCCCGGATCTTCTCCTTGAGGTAGTTCTCCGTCTCCTCAAGCTCGGTAGCGTAGTCCAGCGCCGCGACGGCCATCCATGACGGCACCACGACCACGCCGTCGTCATCGCCGACCATCACGTCGCCGGGCCGCACCAACGCGCCGCCGCACTGGATCTGCACGTTCTCCTCGGCAGGCACCGTCGTCGGGTTGCCGTGCAGGCTGCGGGCCGTGGCATAGACGGTGAGCCCGTAATTCTCGTCACGCAGTACATCGAGGTCGCGGATCGCACCGTCGACCACGAGCCCATCAGCCTTGTTCATCGCCAGCTGCATCAACTTCACGTCGCCCGCGACCACGTCGCGCGTGCGTCCCATGATATCGGCCACGAGAACGTCGCCCGGCCCGCACCGTCCCATCGCCAGGTATTCCGGCGTGCCCGGCCCGCCTTTGCTGGTCGCCGAGATGTCCGGCCGGTCGGGCAGGAAGCGCAGCGTACGCGCCCGTGCCGCCAGCTTTACGCCGGGCGTGAAGATGCGAACGCCTTCGCAGACGCAGTGCGGCGAGCCGAATTGAACGACAGCGTTGTAGACCGTCGCCGTCGGTAGCTTCTTAAACCCGTCCAAGGTTTCCTGCGCCACCTCGACAGGTTTCATGTCGAATTGCGTCTTGTCGCTCACTGCGGCCCTCCGTTGCGTCCGTGCTTCGTGTGTGGACACAACAGCACCACGACCGCGCCAACCGGGGCAACGCGCAAGTGACTGGCCGGCCGCGCCGCCGCTCGTATAGACTTCGCCATTGGCCGGCGTCGCGTGCAGGAGTTGGCCCGTTGCTGTTGCGTCCAGGGCCCGTATGACCACGATCGATCTCGCCAACCTCGGCACGGCCGGCGTCCGCATCAACGGGCTTGCGGCCGGCGACGCCCTCGGTTTCTTCGTTGCCGGCCCGCTTGGCGACATCAACGACGACGGCACAGACGACCTGCTGCTCGTAGCCAGCGGCGTCAATGGCGACACAGGTGCCGTCTACGTCGTCTTCGGCGGCACCAACCCATTCAACGAAACGCCACCCCTGGCGACCGACCTTGCCAATCTCGGCGACGACGGCTACCGCCTGCTCGGCATCAACACCGACGACTTCACCGGCTTCTCCTCGCTCGGGATCGGCGACTTCAACGGCGACGGTATCGACGACTTTGCCATCGGCACCTCCGGCGCCGGCACCAACTACCAGGGCACCGCCTACCTCGTGCTCGGCAACGACAACCAGACGGCGGACATCGCCCTGGCCAGCCTGGGCTCGGCCGGCGCCACCTTCGTGGGCGCGGACGCCAACGACTATCTCGGCGCCTCCGTCGGTGTCACCGACTTCAACGGCGACGGCCGGCCGGACCTGCTGTTGGGTGCCCGCGGCGACGACACCGCCGCGGCCGACGCCGGCGCCGTGTTCGTCATTTTCGGTCAGGACACCGCACCCGGCGGCACCGACGTCACGATCAGCGGCGCCAGCCTCTCCGCCGCCGGCAACATCGTCACCGGCGGCGGCCTCGCCGCCAGCGCCTTCCAGGATCCGGCGGGCGGCGACATCAACAACGACGGCTTTGGCGACCTCCTGATCGCTGGCGACAACAACGTGGTGCACGTCGTGCTCGGCCGCGACAGCCCGGGCGCGAGCATCGACCTCGACAACCTCGGCACCAGCGGCTTCACCATCACCGCGCCGGCCGGCACCACGATCTACGATCTCGACATCGCCAAGGACATCAATGGCGACGGCCGCGACGACATCCTGATCGGCCTCGGCAACACGACCAACAATCGCGGCGCCGTCTTCGTCGTGTTCGGCCGCGGCGACACCACCGACATCGACCTGAACAGCCTCGGCGCGGCCGGTATCCGCATCGATGGCATCGCCGACGGCGACGAACTGGCGACTGTCGGTGGCGTCCAGGGTGACTTCAACGGCGATGGCCTCAACGATTTCGTGATCGGCACCACCAGCACCGCCCGGCGCGCCTACATCGTCTACGGCGGCAACGATCTGCCGCAGACCATCGACCTGGCGAGCCTGTCCGACGACGCCGGCATCGAACTCATCGCGCCGGCCAACGGCAACGACGCAGTCCGACTTTTCCCGAGCGGCGCCGGCTCCGTGAACGGAGACACCCTGGCCGATGTGCAGATCGGCTCGCCCTCGTTCACCGCCGGCAGCGAGTTCGTCGTCTACGGCGTCTTCAGCGCCACGGCGACCACCGGCGACGACAGTTTCACCGGCGGCAACCAGAACGACAGCATGGAGGGCGGCGCCGGCAACGACAGGCTCGCAGG
>CAZVLI010000738.1:0-2610 GCA_964627965.1 uncultured Rhodospirillales bacterium | reverse complement strand
AGTTGCATCTGCCCGCGCGGGCTCAGGCGGTCGTTCGGCACGATGGGTGGGCGGAGGCCGTAGCGCACCGACGGGTGCGGCACGTCCCACTGCCAGCCGACGATGCCGATGCTCCAGCCATGCCGGAACAGGAAGCCGTCGCCCGGATCGATCTCCTCCGTCGGCGCCGGCGGCGCCTCGGCCGAACAAAACAGCCGGCCGATGGTCTGGCCGCCGCGGTTGGGCACGTTCATCAGCAGGCCGCCATTGGCCTTGGCCGGATCGGATGGGCGCAGGAAGGTCAGGTCGCCGGAGAAGTGCACCAGCCCGTCGTCGCCGCGCTCGGCCAGATCGAGGTCGACGATGCCGGCATTCGCCGCGTTCGCAGGATCGACCGCGTAGTGCGCGATGCCGTCGATGCGCTCGTAGTCGTGGGCGAATCCCGACGTCTTTGTGATCTCGAACCGTACCAGTGGCATCGCCGCCCTCCCGCTTGCGCTGCCGAGAGCCTAGCGCGCGTCGCGCGACCGGACCATCACGGCTATTCGCCAGAATCCCCGCAGATCGCCTTCAGCGCCCCCCAGTCGGCGGCAGACATCGCCGGCCCGCCGCCGTTCTCGTTGGCGAGGAGCCGAACCCGTTCGTCCGAGGCTGGATGCGTCGACAGTATCGCCAGCGGGGCGTCGCCGCCGATCTCGTCCAGTCGTGCGAAGAAACGCACCAGGCCGTCGCGGCGGATGTCGGCGCGGGCCAGCAGGTCGGCGGCATAGCGGTCCGCTTCCAGTTCCAGGTCACGGCTGTAGGACAGACCGACGAGCTGCGTCATCAGGCCCTCGTCGACCCAGGTGCCGCCGCCGAACACCAAGGTGAGCGCACCGGCGATCCCGACCTGCTGGATAAGGCCGCGCAGCGAATGCCGGCCGGCGACGTGACCGATCTCGTGTGCCAACACGCCGGCGACCTCGTCGGCGCTGTCCGCCTTCTTGATCAGGCCGGAGAAGATCACCACGTGCCCGCCCGGCAGCGCGAAGGCGTTCACCATCGGCGAGCGCAGCACCTTCACGTCCAGCGGATGCGGCGTGTCGGATATCGCGTCGAGGCGCCCGACCAGCGTATCCAGGGCGAGTTGACCCGCGTCCTCGTCGCACAGCCCGCCCGCCTCTCGCGTCAGGCCGGCGGCGTAGGCATCACCCCACTCCCGTTCCAGTTCCAGCGGTACCAGTCCGGCGAGGACCCCGGCCAACAGGCCGATGCCGAAATAGATCGCCAGCCCGGCGACGACGATGGCCGCGCCCCATCCGACCAGCATGCCGAGGCCGCCGCCGACCTTGTTTCCGGCGCGCTGCAGATGCGGGGCGGCCTGCAGGATCGCACCGGCGAAACCGGCGTCGCGCACCACCAGTGTCGCCGTCCCCTGACCTTTGCAGCCGAGCCGGGCCTCGCGCGCCGTCGGCGGCGCCTCGGCGCTGAGATCGGCATAGGTCCATCGCGCAAATGTTTGCCCGACCGACGACGACACGGTGAGACCTTGCGCGTCGAGGTCGACGGTCACGGTATGCGCCGCCGCCGTCACGCCGTCGAAGAACTCGCCCTTGAACAATGTCGTCCGCCTAGAACCCAATCTCGAAGCCGGTGTCGAACAGCTCTGCCAGCCCCTCGCCGGTACGCGGGCCGGTATCGGCCGCCTGCCGTAGCGCGGCCAGGTCGAGGTCGCCAGTGATCACCAGATAGCGTTCCCAGAACTTGAGCTGCCGGCGCTGGATATAGATCCAGCCGGTCGACAGCGTGCCGACCAGGATCAGCACGTTGCCCAGCGCGTAGCCGACATACTGCCAGATGCCGTAGGTGAACTCGAACCGCACGTCGCCGAAGCCGGTGTGCCGGGCGACGTGGCGCAGCTCATGCCCACGATAGATGATGTAGAACAGACCAAGCGGCGCGTAGATCAGCAACGGCAGGAACTGCAACACCCAGACCGCCTGGTTCAGGTCCGCCTCGCCCTCGATCTCGCCGCCGATCACGCCGCCCGCGACGAGCCCGGCGATCGTGCCGCCGGCGACCAGCCCCAGGATCATGCCGGCGACCGGGATGCCGAACCACATGATCGCGAAGGCACTGACCAGATTGCCGCCCGCCACGTCGCAATCGAACTTGTGATCGCCGAAATAGGCGTTGTTCAGGCGCCGGCAGGCCAGCTTGGCGCGCTGCCATGGGTAGTACCAGAACACGGTGATACCGGTGAGGAAGGCGTAGCCGAGCCCCCAGAGGCCATAGGTCCAGGCCGATCCGCCCTGACGGCCGCGAATGCCGCGCCAGGCAGTGCGGCTCAGCCGGTATCGCCTGGCCGCGTAGCCGCCAACGAAGATCAGGTAGGGAATCGCGAAGCCCTGTACCAGCGACAGGAAAGCGATCCCCGCGGCCAGCCCCCCGTCCGCCTCGCTTTCCAGTTCCGGCAACAGGAAGACGTTCAGCACCAACACCGGCCCGACCACCAGCACCATGGCGATGGCGAAACCGACCAGCAGCTCGACCGGCCGCCCGAGATAGACGAACGGCTCGTCCAGCAGCCACGTCCGCGACCACAGGAACCGACGCGCGTGCGTGCGCGCCCAGACGTGGGCGACGCCCAGC
>CAZVLI010000737.1:0-2612 GCA_964627965.1 uncultured Rhodospirillales bacterium | reverse complement strand
CCCGACCACCATCGACACGCGCCCGTCCAGCAGGTGTCCGAAGGTCATCTTCTCGCTGGTCGCCTCGGCGTGCACGTCGACCATGATGAAGTCGGCATCGCGCCCGAGCTTGATGTCCTTCAGCGCGTGCTCGACGTGCACGAAGCAGTCGCCCATCGGCTCCATGAACACGTTACCGAGAACCTGGATCACCATCACCTTGCGGCCGCCCGGCGCGGGAAAGATGCCGGCGCCGCGGCCCGGCGTGCCCGGCGGGAAGTTCAGCGGCCGGATCAGGCGCTTTTCCTGCGCCATCGTCGGGATGATGTCGCGCTGGCCCCAGACGTGGTTGCCGGTGACGATCACGTCGGTGCCGGCGTTGTAGAGCTTCTCGCAGATATCGTCGGTGATACCGAAGCCCTTGGCCGCGTTCTCGCCATTGACCACGACGAAGTCGGCGCCCAGCGCCTGGCGCATCGCGGGCAGCTTCTCGTACAGCGCCTCGCGCCCGCTGCGCCCGACGATGTCACCGAAATATGCGACGCGCACTCAACTCTCCCCTTCTTCGGTGGCGAACCAGCCGGCCTCGGTCACGACGGCATCGACCCGCCGGTCGTATTGGTCAACCGGGACCGTCTCCACCACCTGTCCGGCATAGCCCCAGCCGACCGTGCGTGCGGCCGGCAGCGCGGCGATGGTCCGGTCATAGTAGCCGCCGCCGTAGCCGAGACGATACCCGCGCCGGTCGACCGCCAGGAACGGCACGATGATCAGTGTCGGTACCAGCTCGGCCGCGCCTTCGAGTGGCTCGCGAATTCCGAACGGCCCGGTCGTCATCGCGTCGCCCGGCCGCCAGGTCCGCAATGCCAGCGGTTGGCCGCGCCCAACCACGACCGGCAGTGCGACCCGATGGCCGCGCTCGATCAGGCCGACCCGCAGCGCGGTCGTATCGAGTTCATCCCTAATCGACCAGAACACGGCAACGACGTCGCCGGGACGCAGGATGTTCGCAAACAGGATCTCCGCCGCCTTCGCGGCGGCCGCCGGATCGGCCAGCGCGGCGCGTCGGGCGCGCATCTGGTCGCGCAGCCGGCGCTTCCGTTGACTAACGTCAGGTGAAGAGATGGATGACGGGACCACGAGAGCCGTTGCTCATTGAACTGCCGCCTGAGGCCTGCATAAGCAGGTGGGCGCCGCGTAACAAGACCACGATCCTGCCAGAGGCAGCTCCCAGTCAGACGTTATTGGCCCAGGGACATGTTTGTGGCTGACGCACCCCGCAGAAACCCGTCCGGTTCTACTTAGGGTTTCTCCAGGCTCGCGGCAATACGCTCGAGCCGCACAGCCAGCGCGTCGAGCGCTTTCGCCGCCTCGCCATCGTCGGCCACGGGGGCGGGCGCCGCCGCCGCGCCGCCCTGGGCCTGCAGGTCCTCTAACGCGGAAACGGCACCAGACAGATCGTCGGCGATGTTCAGCGCGGTCATCAGCAGGAGCTGCATCTCGCCGACCTGCCCAACCTGCTCCACCACCTCCTTGAGGCGCCCATCGAGATAGGCCGCGAGCTGGCTGACGTGATCCTCCTCGCCGTCAGCGCAAGCAATGCCATAGTCGCGCCCGTTCACCCGGACTGAGAGTTGCGCCATGCCTACTCGTCCAGCACGGTCTTGAGCTCGCCGATGGCGGCGTCGAGGCCGCTGGAAAGCTCCGTGGTCAGCGTCTGCAACTTGCCATTTTCCTCGCGCGCCGCGTCCAGTTCCTGGCGCAGCCCGTCGCGCTCCGCAGACAGTTCGGCGAGTTGCTTGCGCAGCGCCTGCGCCTCGTCGGCGGCGAACAGATCGCCCTGCCCGGACGCGGCGGCAGGCTTCTTCGGCGCCGGCTTCGCCAGCGCACCCTCCACCCGGCCGACCGCCGCGGCCAGCCGCTCGGTTGCTTCGTCGAGTTTGGCCATACGCGAAATTCTTTGCACCTAGGGGGACTTAGGCGCCCCAACTCGCGCGAAGCATAAAGCCGCTTGCCGGTCAGCGTCAACCAAGCCGACGCCACGGGACGACAGGCGTTGACGAGGGCCCCTCGCGTGGGCATGTTGCGGCCGCGTTCCGCACGTACCTCAGGCGCCCGCGCCGCCGGGCCGCCCTTCGACAGAGACGGTCAGCGAATCTTGGACATCCACGCATGACGGCAGCGGACCGGGCCAGCCCCGCCGAACTCGCCAACGCCCTGCGCGCGCTCGCCATGGACGCGGTGCAGAAGGCCAATTCCGGCCACCCGGGCATGCCCATGGGCATGGCCGACGTGGCGACGGTTCTCTTCACGAAATTTCTCAAGTTCGACCCGCAACATCCTGATTGGGCTGACAGAGATCGGTTCGTATTGTCGGCCGGTCACGGGTCGATGCTGCTTTACGGGCTGCTCCATCTGACCGGCTATGCCGACTTCCCGATGGACGAGTTGAAGAACTTCCGCCAGCTCGGTGCGAAGACCGCAGGGCACCCCGAATACGGTCATGGCGCCGGCGTGGAGACCACCACCGGCCCACTGGGTCAGGGCATCGCCAACGCCGTCGGCATGGCGCTCGCCGAGCGACTCATGAATCACCGCTTCGGCGACTCGCTGGTCGATCACCACACTTATGT
>CAZVLI010000736.1:0-2619 GCA_964627965.1 uncultured Rhodospirillales bacterium | reverse complement strand
ACCTTGGTGAGGGCGTCGCTGAGCGGGCTCTGTCCCGCCGGTTTGCCTGTGTTCTGTTGTGCCGCCATGGTCCGTCGCCAACTTCCAGCGGTATGGTTAAGCAACCATTAGGCCAATTGCACCGGCATTACTATTTCCAGTTCGTGTCGCGTTCGTATCCGGCAGCGATCAACAGGTTGCCGTAGAGCATCTTGCACGCCGCCGTCAGCTTCGGCGTGAAATGCCGGCGCCAGTCGCCGGCCTCGCCGCGCCGCTCGTGGGCGCCGGTGTCCTCCTCGCCGCGGGCCCGCCCACCGGTCAGCGCCTCGAACCGACAACTCTCGACGATCGCTGCGATTTTATCGGTCGGAAGCGGCAGGCCGGCATAGTCGCTGAACAGCGGCACCAACCGGTCGACGTCGGCTTCCAGCAGGTCCTCATAGCGCAGCAAAGGCACGCCCGCGTCGAGCCACGACCACTGGATATCCGCGCAGGCCGGCAGAAACCGCTCCAGCAGATACATCAGGCCCTGTTCGCGGTCCATCGCCGCCAGCCGCGCGCGATTGATGCGGATATCTTCCGACCAGTGCGTCGGATGGCTGTACGCCTGCGAGAAGTAGGCGGAGATCAGCGCATCGCGCGGGTCACGGATGACAACAAACGGCCGCGCCATCCCGGCCGGTAGCCGCAACGTGTCGTACTGGCGACGGGTGAGGTACAGCGTCGGGTAGAGCCGTCCGGCACTAACTTCGGCGCCGATCATCTGCTGTGGCGCGAAGGGCGGTGGTACGCGGGCGTCGGCGACGCCTTTCTCCGCCTCCAGCGCGCCGGCCAGGCCCATGATGATCTTGTGCAGCCACTGCGAGCCCGCCTTCCAATGCGTGACGTGCAGCAGCGCCGGCCAGTCGCCAATCGGCGCCAACGGCGCGGGTGGCTCGGCCGGCGACGTGCCGGCCAGCGGCTCGGCCTCCAATGTGCCATTCGCGGACAATTCGCCGCCCGCCCCCGGCAATCGCACCAGCGCCAGCGCGTTCACCGCCCGCAGGCGCGGCCGCCCGCCGTCGCGTAGCACAAAGCTCACATAGTAGTCACCCGGCTGCTCGCCGAGACCGACCTCGCCACTGGCGGCCAGCGCGTCTCCCGGCGCCACGGGATCGCGGCCCTCAAGGGTCTGCGCCAGCAGTAGCCGTCCCGTGTGGGCCCGTAGTTCCAGATCAACGGTCGGTTGCATCAGGCCATCATCGGCCAGGAAACGGGCCTCAAATCGGACCTTTTCCCCCGCCGCGACACCGCGCGCACCGGCTGAAGCGCCGAGCAGGCGGCAGTGCCCGTCGGCCAGAACCGTCATCGCCGCGCAAGCTCGCAGGCGGCCGCATACAACGAACCGGTCTCGGCCTCGATCTTCGCCAGGGTCTCCGGTGTGAAAGTCCGCGCGCCCTCGCCGACCTCGCCCCGCCGCGCCAGTTCCGGCAGCTTCGCGCCCGGCGGCAACTGCGTGCGCCGGTACTCGTCCTCCACCGCGCGACGGTTGTCGAAGGCGTGATGCGCCACGGCCCGCGCCAGCACCTCGTCCTCGGCGTCCAGCCCCACGAAACCGGCGATCCGACGCAGCGACTCCACCGGCCGGGCGTGGAAGTCCTCGTAAGCCAGCACCACCATCCGGTCCGGTGCCGCCGCCGCGCGGTCGACGTAATGCTGCATGTAGCCAATCCAGGCCGGCAGGATCTGCTCCGCGAAGTGATCCGGCCCGTCCTTGGTCCAGCGATGCCCGAAGGTGCTGCGGAAGTGGTAGTAGCTGACGAACACGTCGGCCGGTCGGCGGAACAGCAGGATCACCTTGTTGTCCGGCGCCCGTAGCAGGTGATGCGTCTTCACGATCAGGTAATCAGGTCCATTACCCGCAAGCAGGTCCGGCTTGTACTTGTAGGATTCTGTCAGATCGTCGGAATAGATACCGGGCGTGACCAGCGAGATATCGACCGGCAGGCGCGGGCCGGTCTTCAGTCCGGCGAGCTGCTCCAGCACATCGGCCAGCAGCGTCCGCACCCAGTCATTGCCCGAACGCGGGAACGAAGCCAGGAACACGTCGTCAGCATCGAGCAGGCGCAGGTTCGGAAAGAACAGACTGCGTTCCTTTTCAAGGAAGTCCGCGACCGTGCGCGCGCCGCTCTCGTACTGGTCCAGCGGCATACCCGCTCCCTCGCCCCGCTCCCTCGCGTCGTCGGCGAAGGCGTATCCCAGGCCGGCCGGGTTGTCGAGCCGACAAACGACCTGTGCCAGTGCTGGAAACGGTTGCCGCAATGCACTACGGTCCGCGCCGGAAACCCTTGATTTGCCATGCAAAGGCCCCTGGTGCAGCTGACCCGTCCGAAGTGGCCGGCCGACGCCACCGCCACCAGCCACGCGGCGCGGGCCTGCGTCGTGTGCGGCGGCGCGAATTGGCGCGTGCTGCACCATGGCCTGCGCGACCCGCGCAGCACCGAGGCCGGGCCGCATGACGTGCTGGCGTGCCGCGACTGCGGCGCCGGCCGCACTTGGCCACCGCCCAGCGCCGCCGAACTCGCCAGTCTTTATGAAACCACCTATGCCCCCGACCTGGTGCCCGACCTGGACGCCATCGGCGAAGCCACCGCCGCGCTG
>CAZVLI010000735.1:0-2625 GCA_964627965.1 uncultured Rhodospirillales bacterium | reverse complement strand
TGACGACCCGCCTCACCGGCCGCCACGTCCTGATCCTGTTGCTGGGCTTCTTCGGCTGCATCATGGCGGTGAACGGCGCCTTCGTTTACTTCGCCACGTCGACGTTCACCGGGCTCGACGCGCCGAAGGCCTATCGTAGCGGTATCGCCTACAACAAGTCGCTGGACGATGCCCGCGCGCAGGCGGACATGGGCTGGCAGGCAGAGGTCGCGGTCGACCGCGAGAGCCCGGAGACTGACATCAAAGTCACCATGGTCGACGCCGACGGACAACCGCTGCAGGGCCTGGCGGTGAGCGCGACTTGGCGCCGGCCGACGCAGGCCGCCGACGACCGCGTGATCGACCTCGGACCCGACGGACCGGGTCGCTACGCCGGCCGGATCGCGCTGCCGGGCCGCGGCAACTGGGATCTGTCGATCGTCGCCGCTGATGACGCCGGTCGCCACTTTCGTGTCGACCGAAGAGTCTGGATAAAGCCGTGAGCGCGCGGCAGCATGCGCGCACTCAAGAGCTGGCCCTCGACGCAGTGCGTCGAGCCTGTTGGGCACGGCCGTGAGCGCGCAACAGCACGCTCACACTCAAGAGCAGGCCCTCGACGCAATGCGTCGAGCCTGCTGGGCACGGCCATGAGCGTCGCCGAGAGCTTCGTTCAGGCGCGCGGCGATGGCGGCGACGAGCTCTGCCTGCTGGTCCCGGACATGCACTGCGGTGGCTGCGTCTCGAAGATCGAAAAGAGCCTCGCCGCGGTGCCAGGGGTGGATCGGGCCCGCGCCAACCTCTCCAATCGTCAGGTCGCAGTCGCGTTCCAGCACGGCGCCACCGATGCCGACACGCTGATCGCGGCTGTTACCAGCGCCGGGTTCGAGGCCACGCCTTATGACCCGGCGACGCTCGCCAGCCGCGACGACGCGGAAGAGAAGGCCCTGTTGCGCGCCCTCGCCGTGGCCGGGTTCGCCGCCGCCAACGTCATGCTGATGTCGGTCGCGGTCTGGGCCGGCAGCGACATGGAGCCGGCGACACGCGACCTGCTGCACTGGGTGTCCGCGCTGGTCGCGCTGCCAGCGGTTGCCTATGCCGGCCAGCCGTTCTTCCGCTCCGCCTGGCAGGCGCTGTCGGCGCGTGCGATCACCATGGACGTGCCGATCGCACTGGCCGTGCTGCTGGCGGCAGGTATGAGCCTGTACGAGACCATGCAGGGCGGCGCGCACGCCTACTTCGACGCTTCGGTCACGCTGCTGTTCTTCCTGTTGATCGGCCGGTATCTCGACCGCCAGGCTCGTCGCAAGGCCACCTCGGCGGCGGAGAAGCTGCTGCTGCTCAACGCCAGCCACGCAATGATCATCGACGACGAAGGTCGGCGCCAGGCGGTGCCGCTGGCCGAGGTCGCGGTCGGCATGAAGGTCGTGCTCGCCCCCGGCGACAAGGTGCCCGTCGACGGCCGCGTCATCGAGGGTCAGGCCGATATCGACAACCAGTTGATCTCCGGCGAGACGGCACCGCGCGCGGTGCGCCCGGGCGACATGGTTCACGCCGGTACCATCAACCGCAACGGCGCCCTCGTCATCGAGGTCGCCGCGACCGGTGACGATACGCTGCTGGGCGAGATCGGACGGCTGGTGCGACAGGCCGAGGCGGCACGCGGCGGTTACATCCGCCTCGCCGATCGGCTGGCGGCGATCTACGCGCCGGCCGTGCACATCCTCGCCGCCGCGACCTTCGCCGGTTGGATGCTGGCCGGCGCCGACTGGCGTCAGGCGCTGCTCACCGCCGTCGCGGTCCTGATCATCACCTGCCCCTGCGCCCTCGGACTGGCCGTCCCCGTCGTGCAAGTCGTCGCCGCCGGCCGGCTGTTCCAGCGCGGCATCCTGCTGAAGTCCGGCGACGCTTTGGAGCGACTGGCCGAGGTTGACCACGTGGTGTTCGACAAGACCGGTACGTTGACGGACGGCCGCCCCGTGCTGGTGAATGCCGACACGCTGAGTGCCGACGACCTGCGGCTGGCGGCGGCCCTGGCGCAGCACAGCCGGCACCCGCTGGCGCGTGCGCTGCACGGCCATGCCGACAACGGCGCGGACCTTAGCGACTGGCAGGAGGAGCCCGGTCGCGGCGTCCGTGCGCGCCTCGATGGCATCGACGTTCGACTCGGCAGTCGCGCCTGGTGCGGGCGAGCCGACGCCGATGACATCGACAGCGGGCCAGAACTCTGGCTGCGACGCGGCGACGCCGCTCCAGTGCGCCTTCGTTTCGCCGACCGGCCGCGGAGCGATGCGGCGGAGGTGGTTCGTGATCTTGGTCTGCCGGCCGAAGTGCTGTCGGGCGACCGCGCCGCCGTCGTCGGCAAGGTCGCAGCCGCGCTCGGCATCGGCGCCTGGAAGGCCGAGCAAAGGCCGGCCGACAAGACCGCACGGCTGGAAGAGCTGCGGACAGCGGACCGTCGCGTGTTGATGGTTGGCGACGGCCTGAACGATGCCGCCGCGCTGGCCGCCGCGCACGTGTCGATGGCCCCCGCCGACGCGGCGGATATCAGCCAGGTGAGCGCCGACCTGATCTTCCAGGGCCGCAAGCTGGCGCCGGTCGCCGAGGCGCTGCACACCGCGCGCCGGGCGCGCGCGCTGATGACGCAGA
>CAZVLI010000734.1:0-2626 GCA_964627965.1 uncultured Rhodospirillales bacterium | reverse complement strand
CCCGTCGACCTCTACTTCCGCGCCAGCGGATGCGTCCAGGTCGGGGCGACGCTCCGGATCGACCTCTTCGCGCAATCGAGCGGGCTGGGAACTCCGGACGTGTCGGCGATCGACGTCATCCTCGACTGGGATCCGTCGGAGATGGAGCTGAGCGACAGCGACAACACCACCGCCGAGCACCCGTGGCTCGTCACCGGGTTCCTGCCCGACCCGGACGGCATGGCGCGCCTGGGCATCGATCCGGCCAGCGAGCGCGGCCGGCTGCTGACCAATGCCGGGTTCGAGCCGTTCGATCGCCACGAAGGCCACGTCGAGCCGCCGCCCACCTCGAAATACTCCGAGTACCTTCGCGCCAAGGGCTACGACGCGGAACGGCCGTGGCATGAGTTCGCCAACGGCGTGACCCTGCCCGACGGCAGCCATGACACCGGCTGGTGGCTGCGCAACTCACGCTTTCCGCTGCGCGTCGACAAGGCGGATTCCGAAACCGCCTACATGACGGACCGGGCGCTGGGCTTCGTCGCCGACCAGGGCGACAAGCCGTGGCTGCTGCACCTGAGCTACATCAAGCCGCACTGGCCGTACTGCGCGCCCGCGCCCTATCACGACATGTACGGGCCGGAGGACGCGCCGGCCTTGTCGCGCGGCAGGAACGAGCGCGAGAGCGCGCATCCGGTCGTGCAGGCCTACTACCAGCACGAGGAAGGCAAGAGCTTCGCGCGCGAGGAAGTCGTGAACACGGTGCGGCCAGCCTACATGGGGCTGGTGAAGGAGCTGGACGACAATATCGGCCGGCTGCTGGACGGGCTGGAGAAGATGGGCCGGCTCGACGACACCATGATCGCGTTCACCGCCGACCACGGCGACTACCTGGGCGACCACTGGCTCGGCGAGAAGGAGATCTTCTTCGAGCAGACCGCGCGCATCCCGATGATCGTCTACGACCCGTCCGATGCCGCCAAGGCCGGCCAGGTCGACGACACGCTGATCGACGGCATCGACCTGGTGCCGACCTTCCTGGCCGCGCTCGGCGCGCCGGCGCACGACCACGTCATCGAGGGCCGCGACCTCGGGCCGCTGTTGCGCGGCGAAGGCGACGGCGGCCGGCGCGACTACGCGGTCAGCGAGCTCGACTACGCCTTCCGCCGCGCACGGCTGGTGCTGGACCAGCCGTCGCAGCGCTGCCGCGCGTGGATGGTGCGGTCCGACCGCTGGAAGTACGTGCACTGGCTCGACTACCCGGACCAGCTCTACGACCTGGCGAACGACCCGGACGAGATGGTCGACCTCGGCGTCGACCCGGGCCACGACAAGGTGCGCGGCGAGATGCGCGACCGCCTGATCGAATGGTTCACCACGCGGCGTATCCGCACCACGGCGCCGGATGGCTATGAGGCCGAGCGCACCGACAGCCACAACAAGCGCGGCATCCACATCGGCGAGTGGTGATGAAGTCCGACGCCTGGCTCGACGCCATCCCCGAGCGGCTGGCCGATCAACTACGATTCCTGCTGGTGGCCGACCGGCTCAAGGGCGTGGTGCGCGGCAACCGCATCGCCGATGCCTCGCGTTACGAGAACACGGCGGAGCATTCCTGGCACCTGGCGTTGTTCGCGATGGTGCTGCGCGAGTACGCGGTCGACGAGATCGACCCGTTCCGCGTGGTGCAGATGCTGCTGCTGCACGATCTGGTCGAGATCGAGGCCGGCGACACGCTGATCTACCACGCTGGCGACGGCGCCGCGCAGGCGATGCGCGAGCAGCAGGCGGCCGAGAAGCTGTTCGGGATGCTGCCCGGGACGCAGGGCGCCGAACTGCGCGGCCTGTGGGACGAGTTCGAGGCGGCGGAGAGCGCCGATGCCCGCTTCGGCAAGGCACTCGACCGGCTGCAACCGATCCTGCTGAACCACGTCGTCGGCGGAGGCACCTGGACCGACCACGACATCGACGAGGGCCAGGAACGGCGGATCATGGCCCGTATCGAACATGGCGCGCCGGACCTGTGGGCGGCGGCAGAAGCGGTCTTCGCCGATGCCGTGGACAAAGGCTGGCTGCGCGCGGCACCGGGGGAGAACGGCGATGACTGACGGGAAAAGCGTCTACTACACCGGCGCCGGCGAGACGCTGACGACCTGGGAAATCGACGTTGCCGGCGCGGCATTGGCGCAACGCTCGGCGGTGACCCTGCCGGCACCGGCGATGTACGCGTGGCCGGACAACGAACGCCGGTTCCTCTACATGGTCTGCTCCGACGGCGGCCCCTATCCGGAGAACAAGCACCACTACGCCACGGTCTGGAAGATCGACGGCAATGGCGACCTGAACCCACATGGCGAGCCGCTTGTCCTGCCGGCGCGGCCGATCCACGCCAGCCTCGACCGCGTCGGCCGGCACCTGCTGATCGCCTACAACGTGCCGTCGACCTTCACCGTGCACCGCATCGAGGCCGACGGCCGCATCGGCGCCGAGGTGCCGCAGCAGCGCAACGAGTTCGGGCTCTACGGGCACCAGATCTTGGCCACGCCGAACGACAATGGCGTGCTGCTGGTGTGTCGCGGCACCGACGCCGGGCGCACGCGGCCGGAGGATCCCGGCTCGCTGCACGTCTTCGCCTATGACAACGGCC
>CAZVLI010000733.1:0-2626 GCA_964627965.1 uncultured Rhodospirillales bacterium | reverse complement strand
CGATCACCGGGACGTCGCCGGCCTCGTCGGCCAGTTCGGCCAATGCATCGGCCACTCTCGGATCGGCCTTCACGTCCGCCTGCGCCCGGGCCCGGCCGGTCATCATCATCGCCAGAAGCAGGAACACCAGGGCTCGCATCGCCGCCTCGCTTACCGTTGCCGGGTTCGCCTAAACTCTGCGGCGGCGGGACCGACGAGTCCACCGCCGCGAATGGACGTATCACGGGGGACTATGACGGGTGGCGGGCAATAATCCCGACAAGACCGACCTCACCAACACGGTCGTCGATACGTCGCGGCTCTACCCGGGCCGGCCGCTGCCTGGCGTCGGCGCGGTGGTGTTGCGTGACGACCATGTGCTGATGATCCAGCGCGGCAAGCCGCCGCGACTCGGCCAGTGGAGCCTGCCGGGTGGCCTGCATGAAGTCGGCGAGACGGCCGAGGAAGCGTGCATCCGCGAGGTCATGGAGGAGACCGGCATCGAGGTCCGGATCGAGCGGCTGATCGACCACGTCAACGTCATCCAGCATGACGACGACGGCCGGGTGAAGGTGCACTATCTGCTGCTCGACTTCCTCGCGGTGCCGGTCGGCGGCCGGCTGCAGGCTGGGGACGATGCCGCCGACGCCCGCTGGGTGCCGCTCACCGAGATCGACGCGCTGAACCTGTGGACCGAGACCCACCGCATGATCCTGCGCGGCGCGGAGATGCTGCGCTAGTCGAAGCTACCCCTTGAGCGCGCGTTCCACGAAGTCGAGGCGATCCTGGCCCCAGTGCGGCTGGCCATCGATGTAGTAGTTCGGCACGCCGATGACGCTACGCTCGATCGCCTCCTTCACGTTGGCGGCGATCTCGTCGGCAACGGCCTGGCTCTCGGCCGCTTCGAACAGATCGGCGGACAGGCCGCATTCGCCGACGATGGCCTCTAGCGTGGCGCGATCGGCGATGTTGCGCTCCTCGGCCCACACCGCCCGCAGCAACGCCGTCGCCAGCCCCAGCGCATCGGCACCCGCCTGCCGCGCCGCGACGATGAGCTGTCGCGCCGGCGTGTCGTCGACAGGAAAGAACTTCGGCTCCAGGTTCAGCGGCAGCTGCAGGTAATCGCGCCAGCGCCGCAGCTCGATCATCCGATAGGCCAGCCGTGCCGGATGCCGTTGCGGCATCGGCAGTCCGCCGGTCTCGGCGAAGACGTCCCGGGTGTTCACCACCTTCACATTGACCGTAGCCCCGGCGGCCTTGGCCATAGCGAGGAAACGGTCATGGCCGAGATAGGTCCACGGCGAGGCCGGTGAGAAGTAGTAGTCGACGGTCTTGGTCATGGCATTCGTCCCCTTGCCGGCAAAAGAAAGGGCGGGGCGCCGTCGGCGCCCCGCCCGATCGTGTCAGTTCGCGACGCGATCGATCACTTGAACATGATCATGACGCGACGGTTGAACTCCTCGCGCGTGCCGTCCGGGGTCGGCACGGCAGGCTTGGTCTCGCCTTCCGCCGCCTCGGCGATGGCACCCGCGGGCACGCCCATCTTCACCAGCGCGGACGCGACGGCATCGGCACGCCGCTGCGCCAGCTTGGCGTTGTAGGACGCGTTACCGGCGGTGTCGGTGTGGCCGGTGACCGAGATCGAAGCCGGCTTGCCGATCTTGTAGTCGTCGGCAGCCTTGGAGACGGCGGCGACCGCCTCGCTGTTGAGGTCGGCGCTGTTGAAGTCGAAGTACACCAGGTAGCGACCGGCGATCTTCGGCGCCATCGGCTTGGCCATCGGCTTCGGCTTCAGCTTGGCTTCGGCCGCCTCGATCGCCGCGGTGAACATCTTCTGACAGGCCGCGATGTCGGCGGGCTGGAAGTTCTCTTCCTGCTCCTGCATCCAGCAGTCGAAGCCGACCTGCGCGTCGGCGGTTTCCTTCGCGGCGCGCTGACGACCGCCCAGGTTGATGACGTCCATGAGGCGATCACGCGCAGCCGACAGCAGGGCGACCTTGTCTTCCGGAAGATCGCGGCTGCCAATCGCGTCGGCCTGGACTTCCTTGCCCATGGCCGCCGGCATCGCCTTCATCTCCAGGAAATACTCCCAGTCGGACCAGTCGCTCTCACCACCTTCCATGTCGGCCAGCTTCACGTAGCCGGCATGGAGTGCCTGGTTCCATTCACCGCCCTGCACGGGCATGTTCGCGATCTCGTTGCGGTTCGCGAATCCGCAAGCGGCGACTGCCATCGTCGTGGCGGCAACCGCCAATCCCTTCCAATAGGCCAAGAATTTCCCTCCCGCCAAGTACCAGAAAGCAACACAGAGTCCCGGGTACTTATTACAATAGACCTAAGACGAGGAAAAGGCCGGAAGGTCGAGTATTTGTTCGGGTTGAACTGATTTGGCACAACTACTTGCCGCGAGCCGTTCGCAGCGATGACCACATCATACGCGGCGGCGCCGTCGCACGCCGATGTCTGGCGGCTGGCAGTCCCCCTGTTCCTGGCCAACTTGACCCAGCCGCTGCTCGGCGTGGTCGACACTGCCGTGGTCGGCCACCTGGGCTCACCGGTGCCAATCGGGGCCGTGGCGCTCGGCACCACGGTGTTCAGCTTCATTTTCTGGGGCTTTTCCTTCCTGCGCATGGCAACGACCGGCCTG
>CAZVLI010000732.1:0-2626 GCA_964627965.1 uncultured Rhodospirillales bacterium | reverse complement strand
CGATCCCGCTTTCGCGGTCGGTGTCGCGCATGCTCAGGTCGAACACGGCGCGATGCGGCACCAGCCGGGGCGGACCGGCCTGCGCGGCCACGGGCGCGAGGAGCGCGACCAGCACGACGCCGGCCAGCAGTGTCCTCATGTCGGCTGAACTCCTTCCAAACTCGCGTGCATCACGAATCGCGATGTCAAGCTCAATATAGTCGCAAGTTCACCGATTGCGCGGTCACATCTTTGCTTGTGCATGACTTGCCGGGGCAAATCCTGCCGGGCCGGCAGTTCTTGCCGACCGCGACGACGGCTTGCTGCCTGCAAACGCCCGGAAAACCGGGCCGGGATTGGAACGTCTGCCGTGGCACCGGGTTTGCTCCGGACCTACGAAAGTACAAGCGCTTGCAGGCAGGAATTCACGCCATGACCACGACGACGCCCTCCTTCGCCGAACTCGGTCTTCCCAACGACGTCGCGCCGACCGCGATTCTGGCGTTGCACGACCAGTTGCAGGCGCACCAGGGCGACCCGTGGCAGCTCATGCAGCAGGCGCTCAACTACGCCGTCGCCGCCTATCAGAAACTGGCGGTGCAGTCGGCCGAGATCGACTACCTGCAGTCGCTCTCCGTCACCGACCCGCTGACCGGGCTCGCCAACCGGCGTGGCTTCGACCAGGAGATCGAGCGGGCGCTGGCGCTGGCCACGCGGCACGGCGAGACCGGCGTGCTGGCGCTGTTCGACCTCGACAACCTGAAGTGCGTCAATGACGTGCTGGGCCATGCCGCCGGAGACGCTCTTTTGCAGGCGTGCGGCGCGCGCATGGCCAAGGCGGTGCGCAATACCGACGTCGTGGCCCGCATCGGCGGCGACGAGTTCGCCATGATCCTGCTGCGCACGATGCCGGCCGAGGGCCACTCCCGTGCCCGCAACCTGCAGGCGCAGCTTAACCGTGCCACGGCGATGTTCGGCGAGGAGACCTTGCCGATCCAGATGTCGATGGGCGTCGTGCCCTATGGCCCGGATGCCGACGCGGACCAGCTTCTGATCGCGGTCGACGCGCAGATGTATCGCGACAAGTCGCGCCGCGCCAACGGCACCGCTAAACCCATCAACCGCATCGCCGGCTAGGGTCGACCGCGCCGGGCGGCCCACCATAGCCGCAGCGGCGCCGCCAGCGCCGGTGGCGGTTGCTCGGCAAGCGTGAACGGGTCGTAGCCGGCCCGCGCCAGCCGTTTCAGGTGCAACCGAGCCAGCGTCGCCGGCAGCAGCGCCGGCAACGCCGCGCGCATTGGCTTCTCAAGCTCCCGAAGGTCGTCTTCGGCGAGGCGCGCCAACCTCTCCACAATTGGGGCCAGTTCTGCCCGCTTCCGTCGCCGGTACACGTCCTCTGCCGTGAGGCCGGTCTGGCCGAGCGCGTCGAGCGGCAGGACCAGCCGTCGCTCGCGTGCCCAGAAGGGCAGGGCGCGCAGCAGGCCGACGATCGCGTAGGCGCGCGGCCCCTTGCCGTGCTCTGTATCGCTGACGCCGAGGGCGGCCAACGCGAGCCGGGC
This sequence comes from uncultured Rhodospirillales bacterium, assembly GCA_964627965.1. Lineage (GTDB taxonomy): Bacteria > Pseudomonadota > Alphaproteobacteria > JAVKFY01. Next base: position 1,088 of record CAZVLI010000732.1, on the reverse strand, counting down.
CAGCGGTGCCGCCGTCGCCTCGGCATAGGCCAGGAACGCGGCCTCGTCGGCGAACGGCTCCGGTTCCAGGTCCTGTTCGCGCGCGTCGATCAGCCGGTTGAGCTCGGTTAGCGGCAGGGGCCGGCGCCGGTGCAGGTCGGCCAGCGCCTCGACCACCGGATGCCGGCGCGGCGTGCCGGCGGCGATCTCCTCGGCCGCCTCGCGCCACCATTGCAGGCGGATCTGCCCCAGCATCGGCTCGCTCACGACGTCGGCGGTGCGCGCGATCTCCAGATTGCAGGCGTAGAGCGCCAGGAGGTCGGGGTGGGCGCTCGCCGGCGCGAACAGCGCCGTCAGCCAGCGTTCGTGGTCGCCCTCGCGCACGGCGCCGGCGCAGTACGCCTGCGAACCGGCGATGTCGTCGCTACGATTGTCGGCTGAGGTCACGGGGCCGCCGTTGAGAACTATTCGTAACTGCCCTATATCTGCGTGCGAGAGGCGCAATCAGCCAAGCGAGGGAACTTTCCATGGCCTTTACCCTGCCCGACCTGCCGTACGCCACGAACGCGTTGGAGCCGCATATGAGCGCGCGCACCTTCGAGTTCCACCACGGCAAGCACCACGCCACCTACGTCACCAACCTGAACAACCTGGTCAAGGACACGCCGATGGCGAGCCAGTCCTTGGAGGAGATCATCAAGGCCACGGCGGGCGACGCCTCCAAGGCCGGCATCTTCAACAATGCCGCCCAGGTCTGGAACCATACCTTTTTCTGGAACTCGATGAAGCCGGGCGGCGGCGGTGCGCCGTCGGGCAAGGTCGCGAGCATGATCGACGACAGCTTCGGCAGCTTCGACAAGTTCGCCGAGGCCTTCTCCACCGCCGGCGCCACCCAGTTCGGCAGCGGCTGGGCCTGGCTGGTCCTCGACGGCGGCAAGCTGGCGGTGACCAAGACGCCGAATGCCGAGACCCCGGTCTCCGGTAGTGCCAAGCCGATCCTGACCTGCGACGTCTGGGAGCATGCCTACTACCTCGACTACCAGAACGCCCGCCCGGCGTTCCTGAAGTCGTTCCTGGAGAACCTGGTGAATTGGGACTTCGCGGAAGCC
>CAZVLI010000731.1:0-2627 GCA_964627965.1 uncultured Rhodospirillales bacterium | reverse complement strand
GCCAGACACTCTCCGGCGGCCAGCGCCAGCGGCTGGCCATCGCCCGCGCCATGGTCCGCCAGGCGCCGATCCTGCTGCTCGACGAAGCCACGTCTTCGCTGGACAGCGAATCCGAGAAGCACGTGCAGGCCGCGCTCGACCGGCTGATGGAGGGGCGGACGTCGCTGGTCATCGCGCATCGCCTGTCGACCGTGCTCGCCGCCGACGTGATCTACGTGCTGGACGCCGGCCAGGTGGTCGAGCGCGGCACGCATGGCGAGCTCCTCGCCCGTGGCGGCACCTATGCCCGGCAATTCGCGCTACAATTCGCCGACGCTGGCGAGTTGCGCGCCGCCGCCGGCGAATAGCCGATTTGGCTTGGCGCCGAATCGCGTCATGATGGCGCCGCCGTGGCACGTGAACATAGCCAAACGATGAGCACGATCAGCCCGATCGAGGTGAATGTCGGCCTGTATCGCATTGCGACGCGGGCGCTGAGCCCGTTCATCACGATGTACCTGAAGAAGCGCCTGGCGCGCGGCAAGGAAGAGCCTGTGCGCTTCCGCGAGCGGCTCGGCCTGCCGACACGGCCGCGCCCGAAGGGGCCGCTGGTCTGGATGCATGCCGCGTCCGTCGGCGAGTCGTTGTCCGTGCTGCCGCTGATCGACCGGCTGCTGGCCGAGCACGAGGACCTGCATCTGCTGCTCACCACCGGCACCGTGACCTCGGCCAAGCTGATGGCCAAGCGCCTGCCGCAGCGCGCCTTTCACCAGTACGTCCCGGTCGACCGCCTGTCCAACGTGCGCCCGTTCCTGGATCACTGGAAGCCGGACCTGGGCATCTGGGTCGAGAGCGAGCTGTGGCCGAACCTGATCATCGAGACCAAGGCACGGCGGATCCCGATGGTGCTGCTGAACGCGCGCATCTCGGAAAAGTCCTACGAGCGCTGGTTGAAGATGCCGAACCTGGCCAAGCCGCTGCTCGACGCCTTCAACCTGTGCGTGGCGCAGAGCCTGCTCGACGCTGGCCGGTTCGCCAACCTGGGCTGCCCCGATGTCGTCTGTCGCGGCAACCTGAAGGCCTCCGCGCCGCCGCTCCCGGTGGACGACCGCGAGCTCGACCGGTTCCTGCGCACCGTCGGCACCCGGCCGGTCTGGATCGCCGCCTCGACCCATCCGGGCGAGGAAGACGCCGCCGTCGACGCGCACATCCGCCTGCGCGAGCGCTATCCGAACCTGCTGACCATCGTCGTGCCGCGCCATCCGCAGCGCGGTCCGGACCTTGCGGCCGAGATCAAGAAGCGCGGTCTCGCCGTCGCCCGTCGCGGTGGCTACGAGCCGCCGCGCGACGATACCGAGCTCTACCTGGCTGATACCGTGGGTGACCTCGGCCTGTTCTACCGGACCGCGGCGATCGCCTTCATCGGCGGCTCGCTGGTCCCACACGGCGGCCAGAACCCGCTGGAAGCGGCGCGGCTCGGCTGTGCCATCCTGCACGGGCCGCATATCGAGAACTTCCAGGACTCGATCATCGCGCTGACGCGCGGCGGCGCCGCCGAGGAAGTGGCCGACGCCAACGCCCTGGCCGACGCGATCGACCGCCTGCTCAGCGATCCCGACGAGGTCGAACGCCGGGGCCGTGCCGCCATGCAGGTGATCGACGGCTACGGCGACATCGTCGGCGCCGTGGTCGGCGAACTGGCACCGTTCATGCCCGGCGCCGCGTCACACCACACGCAGTGAGATGCGCGCACCGGCCTTCTGGCAGCATGACGGCCCGATATCCTGGTTGCTGATGCCCGCCGCCACCGTCTACGCCGCCGCGGTGCGCCACCGCCTCCGCGCCACCATGCCGCACAAGGCCGCCGTCCCGGTGATCTGTGTCGGCAACCTGGTCGCCGGCGGCGCCGGCAAGACGCCGACCGCCATCGCCATAGCCAGCCTGCTGCGCGAACTGGGACGCAAGCCGGCCTTCGTCACCCGTGGCTACAAGGGTCGGGAGCGCGGCCCGCTGAAGGTCGATCCGGCGCGTCACGACTGGCGCGACGTCGGTGACGAAGCCCTGCTGCTGGCCCGCGTTGCGACCACCGTGGTCGCCGCCGACCGGCCCGACGGCGCCGCCCTGGCCATCGGCGACGGGGCCGACGCACTGGTGCTCGACGACGGTTTCCAGAACCCCTCCATCGCCAAGGACTTCTCGCTGCTGGTGGTCGATGCCGACTACGGCCTCGGCAATGGCCGTGTGATGCCGGCCGGCCCGCTGCGCGAGACGGCCACGGAAGGTTTCGACCGCGCGGAGGCCGTGGTGCGAGTCGCCGGCCTGTCGGGCCCACCGCCCGGCCGCCCGGACTGGCTGCCGGAGAACGAACCGCTGCTGGAGGCACGCCTCGTACCGGTCGGCGAGCCGAGCATCTGGGCCGGTCGCCGCGTCGCGGCCTTCGCCGGCATCGGCCGCCCGGAGAAGTTCTTTCGCACCCTGCGCGACCTCGGCGCCGACTTGGTCGAGACCGCCGCCTTCCCCGACCACCACGCGTACGCGCCAGACGACGTGATGCGCGTGGTCGACAAGGCCAACGCCAACGGCGCCACGCCGGTCACCACGGCCAAGGATTTCGTGCGGCTGCCGGCCGAGGCCCGGGCGATGGTCGA
>CAZVLI010000730.1:0-2631 GCA_964627965.1 uncultured Rhodospirillales bacterium | reverse complement strand
TTCCTCGTCGAGGTAGCCCTTCACCTGGGTGCCCTCGCCGATACCGGATCGGTACTGGCCGCGCGCGGTGTTCTTCAGCGCCTCATCGCCGGCCAGCGGCTTCAGCGCGCGCAGCACCTTCAGCTTCTCGTTGCGCACGCCGTCTTCCTGGAAACGGACCGGCGGCTCCATGGCCAGCAGGCACAGGAGCTGCAACATGTGGTTCTGCACCATGTCGCGCAGCGCGCCGGAATCGTCGTAGTAGGCGCCACGGCCCTCCACGCCGATGCTCTCCGCCACGGTGATCTGCACGTGGTCGATGGCCGTGGCGTTCCACAGCGGCTCGAACAGCGCGTTGGCGAAGCGCAGGACCATCAGGTTCTGCACCGTCTCCTTGCCGAGATAGTGGTCGATCCGGAAGATCTGCCGCTCGTCGAACACCGCGCCGACGCGGTCGTTGATCGCCCGCGCCGAGGCCAGATCGAACCCGATCGGCTTCTCCAGGACGACCCGCGACTTGGGCCCGTTCAGCCGCTGCTCCGCGAGATGCTGGCAGATCGCGCCGAACAGCTCCGGCGACGTGGCCAGGTAGAACACCCGCACCCGGTCCGGCTGGTCGGCCAGCGCGGCCGCCAGCGACGCCCAGTCGTTCGGCGCCGTCGCATCCACCTTGATGTGGCGCAGGCGCGCCCGGAATCGCGTCAGCACCTCGTCGTCGATGTCGGCCGCCGGCAGATGCCGACGCACCCATCCCACCGCCGCGTCGCGATAGTCGTCGTCGCCCATGTCCTGGCGCGACAAGGCGAAGATCCGGCTCCCTTCCGGTAGCTGCCCGTCGCGCTCATGGTGGTACAGCGCGGGCAGCAGCTTGCGCTGCGTCAGGTCGCCGGTGCCGCCGAAGACCACCAGGTCGAAGCCATTGTCGTCCGCCATGCGCCACATCCTAGCCGAACGGCGTTGCGGTTTCAGATCGGTTTGCCAGCCGCCGCCCGCCGTGGCATTGAGGCCGTCATGCAAGCAACGGGCCCGAACTACGATCTGGTCGTCATCGGCGGCGGCATCAACGGCTGCGGCATCGCCCGTGACGCCGCCGGGCGCGGCCTGAAGGTCCTGCTGGCCGAGAAAGGCGACCTCGGTGGCGCCACGTCGGCGGCCTCTACCAAGCTGATCCATGGCGGTCTGCGCTACCTGGAGCACTACGAATTCCGGCTGGTGCGCGAGGCACTGATCGAGCGCGAGGTGCTGCTTCGTGCGGCACCGCACATTATTTGGCCACTTCGCTTCGTCCTGCCGCACCACAAGGGGCTGCGTCCGGCATGGCTGATCCGGCTCGGCCTGTTCCTCTACGACCACCTGGGCGGCCGCAAGCTGCTGCCCGGCACGGAGACTGTCGACCTGCACCGCGATGCGGCCGGCGCCATCCTGCGCGACGAATTCGCCAAGGCCTTCGTCTATTCCGACTGCTGGGTCGAGGACGCCCGGCTGGTGGTGCTGAACGCGATGGACGCGGCCGAGCGCGGGGCCGACATCCGCGTGCGCACCGCCGTCACCGGCGCCCGGCGCGAGGACAACGCCTGGAACGTCGAACTCGACGACGGCGAAACCGTCCGCGCGCATTCCCTGGTCAACGCCGCCGGGCCCTGGGTGCACGAGGTGCTAACCGGCGCGCTGGGCCGAAACAGCGCGGCCGGGGTGCGGCTGGTCAAGGGCAGCCACATCGTCGTACCGCGCCTGACCGAGCACGACCGGGCGTACATCTTCCAGCATGGCGACGGCCGGGTGATCTTCCTGATCCCCTACGAGCAGGACTACTCGCTGATCGGCACCACCGACGAGGACTACGAGGGCGATCCGTCCGAGGTCGCCGCCAGCCCGGCCGAGGTCGCGTATCTCTGCGACGCGGTCAGCGCCTACCTGAAGGCGCCGGTACGGCCGGACGACGTGGTCTGGACCTACGCCGGCGTCCGCCCGCTCTACGACGACGGCGCCAGCAAGGCGCAGGAGGCGACGCGCGAGTACGTCCTGACGCTGGATGGCCAGGGCGACGAGCCGCGCTTGCTGAACGTCTTCGGCGGCAAAATCACCACCTACCGGCGCCTGGCCGAAGCTGCGCTGGAGGAAATCGGCCCGCACCTGCCGCGCCTCGGCGCGTCGTGGACCGAGGCCGGTACACTGCCCGGCGGCGACTTCACGACCGATGGCTTCGAAGCTCTGGCCGACGAGCTACGCGGCGCGCATCCCTTCCTCGACGCGCGTCAAGCCGGGCGTCTGGCGCGCGCCTACGGCACCCGCGCCCGCACGCTGCTCGACGGCGCCGAGACCGCGGCCGACATGGGCGAGAACTTCGGCGCCGGGCTCACTGAGCGCGAGGTCCGCTACCTGATCGACCACGAATGGGCCCGCACCGCCGACGACGTGCTCTGGCGCCGCTCGAAGCTCGGCCTGCGGTTGAGCGCGGCGCAGGCGTCGCGGCTCGGCGAGTGGATGTCGGCAGCGACAAAATGAGATGCCCGGGCTTGAGCCACGGGTTTCGGGTTGAGCCCTTCCGGGCCTGAGCCCACTGTCAAACGTCTCTGCAAGCTCAGGGACGTGGATGGCCCGGACAAGCCGGGCCATGACGGCACTTATTGATACCCAACCAGAATCGTCATG
>CAZVLI010000729.1:0-2631 GCA_964627965.1 uncultured Rhodospirillales bacterium | reverse complement strand
GTGGCCTCGATGCCAACGAGCAGGCGCAGCTCGTGGCGCTGCTACGGCGTCTCGCCTGACCGACGGCGCCGCGTCAGCGCGGCCGCGAGGATGCCGAGCGCCACCACCGCGATGAACACGGTGGCCAGCGCGTTGATCTCTGGCGACAGGCCGAGCCGCACCTTGGAGAAAATCACCATCGGCAGGGTGCTGGCGCCGGGCCCGGAAACGAAGCTGGCGATCACCAGGTCGTCGAGCGAGAGCGTGAATGCCAGCAGCCAGCCGGCCACCAGCGCCGGCGCGATGATCGGCAAGGTGATCACCGCGAACACCTTCCACGGCCGCGCGCCGAGGTCGAGCGCGGCCTCCTCGACCGAGCGATCCATGCTGGCGAGCCGCGACTGCACCACCACCGCGACGAAGGCGAGCGAGAAGGTGATGTGGGCAATGGCAATGGTGGTCACGCCGCGCCCGGCCGGCCAGCCGACCAGGTCCTCCAGCGCCACGAACAGCAGCAGCAGCGACAGGCCGGTGATCACCTCCGGCATCACCAGCGGCGCGGCGACCATGCCGGTCATCAGCGTGCGACCCTTGAAGCGCCCGAAGCGCGCGATCACCAGCCCGGCCATGGTGCCGAGCACGACCGCGACGGTGGCGTTGATCGCGGCGATACGTAGGCTCAGCAGCGCCGCGTCGATGATCTGCTCGTTGCGCAACAATTCGCCGTACCAGCGCGTCGTGAAACCCTCCCAGACTGTCACCCGGTCGCTGGCGTTGAACGAGTAGATCACCAGCGCGACGATCGGCACGTACAGGAACGCGTAGCCGGCGAACACCAGCAGCCAGAGCGAGCGCCCGCGCGTCATCGGCCGCGCTCCGCGCCGCGCGCGTTCGCCGCCTGGAACAGCATGATCGGCACGACCAGCAGCAGCAGGATCGCGATCGCGACCGCCGAGGCGACCGGCCAGTCGCGGTTGGCGAAGAACTCGTTCCACAGCACCCGCCCGATCATCAGCGCGTCCGGGCCGCCGAGCAGTTCCGGGATCACGAACTCGCCGACGGCCGGGATGAACACCAGTAGCGAGCCGGCGACGATGCCGGGCAGCGACAAGGGCAGCGTGATGCGCGCGAACGCCGCGACCGGCCTGGACCCGAGGTCGGCGGCGGCCTCCAGCAACCGCATGTCGAGCCGATCCAGGTTGGCGTAGAGCGGCAGGATCATGAACGGCAGGTAGGTGTAGATGATGCCGACGTAGACCGCGCCCGGCGTGTAGAGCAGCGCCAGCGGCTGGTCGATCAGGCCGAGCGACATCAGCGCCGTGTTGATCGCGCCGTTGCCCTGCAGGATCACCTTCCACGCGTAGACCCGGATCAGGAACGAGGTCCAGAACGGCAGGATCACCAGGAACAGCAGCGGCATGCGCCAGCCCGGTCGCGCCCTCGCGATGCCGTAGGCCATCGGGTAGCCGATCAGCAGGCAGCCCAGCGTGGAGACCGCCGCGATCCACATCGAGTTGAGATACGCTTTCCAGTACAGGTCGTCCTCGAACAGGAAGGCGAAGTTCGCGAGCGTGACGTTGATCTGGTAGGTCAGGTGGTCGACCGCCTCGATCAGCGCCGTGTACGGCGGCCGCGCGATCACCGCTTCCGCCAGCGCGATCTTCAGCACGATCGCGAACGGCACCAGGAAGAACAGCAGCAGCCACAGGTAAGGCACCGCCACCACGAGCCAGCGGCCGAAGCGGGGGGTCATGAAGGACGCCCTTGGCTGCGACGCAAGCCGGCAGACGCAATAGGCGGTTGCGCGACGTGGATGGCCCGGACAAGCCGGGCCATGACGCGTTGCTGTTGGCTCCATTCAAAGTCGTCATGCCCCGGCTTGTCCGGGGTATCCACGTCCATCCACTTGCGAAGAGCCCGACCATCGGGCGAGGTCATCGAAGCCACCATCACGACAACAGCACCACCGGGCTGGTCGCGTCCCAGGCGAGCCACACGTCCTGGTCCCAGGTGAACTCGGTCTGGCGCGTGCGGGTCAGGTTCGGGCGGGTGACGCGGACCATGCGGCCGTTGGCTAATGCCACCTGGAAGATCGACTGGTTGCCGAGATAGGCGATCTCGTCGATGCGGCCGGTGACGGCGTTCTCGATCTCGCTCGGCGCCTCGGCCAGCAGGCGGATCTTCTCCGGGCGGATGGCGATCGCACACGCGGTGCCGCTGTCCGCCTCGACCGCCGCCTCGACGTAGAAGCGCCCGCCGGCTTCCTCGCTCTCGACGATCGTGCCGTCGGCGCCGGTCTCGACGATGTGACCCTCGAACAGGTTCACCGAACCGATGAAGTCGGCGACGAAGCGGTTCGCCGGATACTCGTAGATTTCCTCCGGCTTGCCGATCTGCACGATCCGACCGGCATCCATCACGCCGATGCGGGTCGACAGCGTCATCGCCTCTTCCTGGTCGTGGGTGACGACGATGAAGGTGACGCCGACCTTCTCCTGGATCGCCACCAGCTCGAACTGCGTCTGCTCGCGCAACTTGCGGTCCAGCGCGCCGAGCGGCTCATCGAGCAAGAGCAGCTTCGGGTTGGGCGCCAGCGCGCGGGCCAGCGCCACGCGCTGCTGCTGGCCGCCGGACAGTTCGGCTGGCTTACGA
>CAZVLI010000728.1:0-2635 GCA_964627965.1 uncultured Rhodospirillales bacterium | reverse complement strand
GTCTACGAGAAGGGCGCCGAGGTGATCGGCATGCTGGCCACGCTGCTCGGGCAGGACGGCTTCCGCGACGGCGTCCGCCTCTACCTGGAGCGCCACGACGGCGGCGCGGCGACCTGCGACGAGTTCGTCGCCGCCCTTGCCGACGCCACCGGCACCGATCTGAACCGGTTCAAGCGCTGGTACAGCCAGGCCGGCACGCCTGAACTGTCCTTCGAGGCCGACCACGACGCCGCGACGAAGACGCTGCGCCTGACGGTGCGCCAGCAAACGCCGCCGACGCCGGGCCAGCCCGACAAGGAGCCGCTCCACATCCCGCTCGCCATCGGCCTGCTGGCGCCCGACGGTTCCGAGATCCCGGCCGCGAGCGACCGGCCGCTGGAACTGCGCGAGGCCGAAGCGACCTTCACCTTCGCCGATGTCGCGGAGGCGCCGGTCATCTCGTTCAATCGCGGCTTTACCGCGCCGATCCGGGTCGCCACCGAACAGGCGCCGGAGAAGCTGGCCTTCCTGTTCGCACACGATCCCGATCCCTTCAGCCGTTGGGAAGCGGGCCAGCGCTACGCCACGCAGCGTCTTCTCGGCTGGGCCCAGGCATTCCGAGCCGGCGAGGACATGACGGCGGATACCGCCCTGCTCGACGCCTTCGCCCGCAACCTCGCAACGGACGACCTCGATCCGGCCTACCAGGCCCTGCTGCTGACGCCACCGACACTAACAGAGCTTGGCGAGCAGATGACCGAGATCGACCCGCAGGCCGCCTTCGCCGCCCACCGGCACCTGCGCCGGCAAGTCGGCACCGAGAACCGCGCCACGCTCTGGGAAACGGTTCGGCGCCTCACCACCAACGAGCCCTATTCGCCCGACGCGGCGGCCGCCGGCCGACGGGCCATGCGCAACACCGCGCTGGCCTACCTGGCCGCGGCTAGCGACGGCGAGGTCGGCGACCTGCTGGCGCAACAGGCGACGGCGGCGGACAACATGACCGATCGCATGGCCGCGCTCGTCCTGCTAACCGAAGGCGACGATCCGGCCAGGGTCGACGCGCTGGCGCGCTTCCACGACGAGTTCGCGGACGACTCGCTGACCATCGACAAGTGGTTCCAGGTCCAGGCGGTGGCGCCGCGCGACGACGTGCTCGACGACGTCGAACGGTTGATGAGCAACCCGGCCTTCTCGCTCCAGCGACCCAACAAGGTCCGTGCGTTGATCGGCGCGTTCTCGGTCAATCCGGTCGGCTTCCACCGCGAGGACGGCGCCGGCTACCGCTTCTTCGTCGAACAGGTAAAGGCCATCGACACGCTGAACCCCCAACTCGCCGCGCGCCTGATGACGGCGATGCAGCGCTGGCGCCGGCTGCGCGAGCCGCAACGCAAGCACATGCGCGCTGCCTTGGAATCGGTCGCAAGTAGCGCGCAATTGTCTCGCGACCTGTACGAGATCGTCAGCAAGTCGCTTGCGGAATGATTGACAAATTCGCCGCTGGGCGTATCTAAGTCAGTTATGTCCGCGTCCCGCAGTCGCGAATCCGAATGCTCGCACAACATGTGCGTCTGCTTCAGCCTGCGTAAGACGGCGCGCGCGGTCTCTCAGCTCTACGACGACTACCTGCGCCCCAGCGGTCTGCGCGGCACGCAGTTCTCGCTGCTCGCCGCCCTGGCGCGCGGCAAGCCGATGACGGTGGGCGACCTCGCCGCCGAGCTGGTCATGGACCGCACCACGCTGACCCGTAACCTGCGGCTGGTGGAGCGTGAGGGCTGGATCAGCACCTGCGCCGGCAAGGACAGGCGCCAGCGTCTGGTCGAGATCACCGACGCCGGCCGCGAGGTCTGGCGTGCGGCGATCCCGCGCTGGCAGGCGGCGCAGAAGCACATGCTCGACGGCCTCGGCGCACCGGCGTGGCCGCGATTGCGCGACGACCTGGACGCCGCCACCGAGGCAGCGCGGCAGCAGGCCGAGATTTAACCTCCCGGAAAACCCTTCTGGGCCTAAACTGACAGTCGATTCCGCGAAACGGCGGGGACGATGTCGGAATATCTCGACACCATCGCCAGCTTCGTGCCCGACCTCATCATCGGTCGGGCCAATGAAGATCCACGCACCATCGCCGAACCGATCTCCGAGGAGATCCGCGCCGCGGTGCTGTTCGCGGACGTCTCCGGCTTCACCAAGCTGACCGAGCAGCTCGCCGCCGCCGGACCCTCCGGCGCCGAGGATTTGACGGCGATCCTGAACAGCTATTTCGGCCAGATCATCGACACCATCGCCGACCGTGGCGGCGACGCGGTGAAGTTCGCCGGCGACGCCCTGCTGGCCTTGTTCCCGGTCGGCGACCAGCACGAAGACCTGTCCGTCGCCGTGCACCGCGCCGCCGCCGCCGGCCTTTCGCTGCAAGCGCGATTGCACGAACTGGAAGTGGCGCCCGGCTTCAAGTTGTCGATGAAGCTGGCACTCGGCGTCGGCACGGTGGTCTCCGAACGTCTGGGCGGCGTGTTCGGCCGCTGGGAGTTCCTGCTCGCCGGCCGCCCGCTGGCGCAGCTCTCCATCGGCAACGATCACGCCAATCCCGGCGACGCCATCGTCTCCCCGCACGCCTGGGCGCACATCAACGACTTTGCCGTCGGCGAAGCGATCCGTG
>CAZVLI010000727.1:1908-2651 GCA_964627965.1 uncultured Rhodospirillales bacterium | reverse complement strand
TTGTGCAGCCGCAAGACCTCACTTTCCCCAGCCAGCCAGCGGATCGAGACGGTCTCCGGCCCGGAGACGTTGAGCGGCGCGGCCGGGGTGGCGACGTGGCGCAGCGCGCGCAGCGACTGCGCGTTGGCGTCCCCCTGCCAGATGATGTTGACGTGGCCCATCGACACGTCGACCGGCTCGCCCGCCAGCACCTTGGTGGCGACGTCGTGCAACACGCCGTAGCGCATGTCGATGGCGTAGCTCAGCCGGATCAGCCGGCCGCCGTTGCCGTTCACATTGGTGAAGTGCTGGAACATGCGCTCGCGCGCGACGCAACTGGTGGCGTAGTCGCCGGGCGGCGGCGTCGCCGGCATGTCCTCGGTCGCGCCCTGCGAGGTCACCGGCACAAAGGGGTAGACGCAGGCGGTGGAGAAGGCGACCAGCCGCGCCTTGGTGTAGCGCTCGGCGACCAGCGCCGGCACGTAGCCGTTCATCGCCCAGGTCAGCGGTTCGTTGCCGCTGGCGCCGAACTTGCGCCCGGCCATGAAGATCACGTTGTCGACTTCGGGAAGCGCCTCGACCTGGCCGCGGTCAAGCAGGTCGCAGGCCAGCGTCTCGACGCCCCACTCCTCCAGCTTGCCGCGCAGATCCGGCTCGGAGAACCGGGCGACACCTATCACCCGCTTGCCCGGCGCCGCGCGCTTGGCCATCCGCGCCAGGGTCGGACCCATCTTGCCGCCGACGCCGGCGACCAGAATATCCCC
>CAZVLI010000727.1:0-1889 GCA_964627965.1 uncultured Rhodospirillales bacterium | reverse complement strand
CCAGATCGTCGATCAGCGCCTGTGTCGGCCGGGTCATCACGTCTTCCAAGTGTGCCTCGTCCTCGAACCGGGCCGGCAGGCTCGCCTGGGTCAGTACATCGTTCATCAACAGCTCCCCATCTCGCCCCGATTGTCCGGCATCGTGGGCAGGCTCGGCAAGGCTGGCCAAGCGAGGGTAGCGATGCCATGTTGCCGGCAACGACTGGGCCACCACAGACGAACCCGCAGCCGCAACATGCGCGACATCAAGGCTTGGCTCGAATCGCTGGGGCTGTCGCACCTGGTGCCGACCTTCGAGGCCGAGCGTATCGACCTGGACGTGCTCCCCGATCTCGGCGACGAGCAGCTGAAAGAGCTTGGCATCACCGCCATGGGCGACCGCATGCGCCTGCGTCGCGGCATCGCGGACCTGCGGCCGGCAGCAGCCACCATCGGCGCGGAGCGGCGGCAAGTCACGGTGCTGAGCCTCGGTGCGGGCGACACGCCGGCCGCGCGGGCCTCGATCGAGGCGGCCGGCGGACACCTGGTCGAGGCGCAGGACGGCTCGCTCAACGTGATGTTCGGATTCCCGACGGCGCAGGAGGATGCCGCCGACCGCGCGGTTCGGCTCGGCCTGGCGCTACGCGAAGCCAGTCCGCAAGGGCGCATCGGCGCGGCGACCGGGATGATGACCATCGAGGCCGGTAGCGCCGAGCCCGTCGGCGACGTCACCGCGCGGGCGCAGGCGCTGCAGGAGCTCGCCCGCCCCGGCAGCCTGCTGATCGCCGAGACAACGCGGATCATGGCCGGCGCCGGCTTCGTCTATCGCGGCGTCGACCGCCGCCGGCTCAGCGAGGCGCGCGAGACCAGCGCGGTGTGGCAGGTGCTGGGCCGCGAAACGGTCGCCACGCGCTACAAGGCCGAGCGTGGCGTGAAGATGATGCCGCTGGTGGGCCGGCAGCGTGAATTGGACTTCCTGGTCGACCGCTGGCGCCAGGCGAAGGGCGGCGAAGGCCAGGTGGTGCTGGTCGCCGGCGAGGCCGGTATCGGCAAGTCACGCCTGGTCGAGGCGCTGGCTGAACGCCTGTCGGCGGACCAGCCGGTGATCTTCCGCTACCAGGGTGTCGCGGCGCTGTCGAACACGGCGCTGCACGCGATGGCCGCGCAGGTCGAGCGGGTCAGCCGGTTCCAGTTCGGCGACGACGACGCCACCAAGCTGGAGAAGCTGCGCGCCGCGATGGTGCCCGAGGCGCTCGACGACGAGGACTTCGACGCGCTGGCGACGATGCTGGCGATCCCGCTGCCAACGCCGCAGCCGGCGATGTCGGCGGACGAACGCAAGCGGCGCATGTTCAAGGCGATCACGTCGCAGTTGCTGGCGGTGGCGCAGCGCAGCCCGACCCTGATCGTGATCGAGGACGCGCACTGGCTCGACCCGACTTCGAACGAGCTGAACGATCTGGTCGCCAGCCTGATCGTCGACCAGCCGGTGATGATGCTGGTGACGCACCGGCCGGGCTTCACCGCGTCGTGGGGCGAGCACGGCAACGTCACGGCGATCCAGCTCGGGACGCTGAACGCGAGCGAGGCGGCGCAGATGCTGGGGGCGCTGGCCGGCGGACGTCTGCCACCGGCATCGATGCGCCGGATCCTGGCGCGCGCGGAAGGCAACCCGCTCTACCTGGAGGAACTCGCGCGGGCGGTGCTGGAGAACCAGGCGCCCGCCATCGCCGGCGCCGACCCCGACGTACCGGCGACGTTGCAGGATTCGCTGCAGACGCGGATCGACCTGCTCGGCAGGGCCAAGCCGGTCGCGCAGGCGGCGGCGGCCATCGGCCGGGAATGGTCCGTCGACCTGCTCCGCAACGTCCTCGACCTGGAGGCGGCGCCGCTGGAAGCGCACTTGCAGG
>CAZVLI010000726.1:0-2653 GCA_964627965.1 uncultured Rhodospirillales bacterium | reverse complement strand
CCTCGCCGGACGGCAGGCCGGGCTCAATCCGTACCTCGACGATTTCGCCAAGGCCTGGGCGCTGGAGCCCCGCTTCTATCCGCAAATGAACGACTCCGAGCGCGCCCTGCGCTACGCCGGCTGGCAGAACGCGGTCCGGCGCACGTTGACCTGAAGCCGTGGGCAGGGCAAATCTCTGCCCCAAGATCATCAGACATTCGGTTGGGAGAGTTACGCATGGCCGCGTTCGGCAGTTACGAAGACCTGGGCGTCGAGACCGACGGCAACATCGCCGTCGTGGAGATCCAGCGCCCGCCGCTCAACTTCTTCGACCACGCGCTGATCAAATCGATCGCCTCGGCTTTCGAGGACCTGGATAAGCACGACGACTGCCGCGCGATCGTGCTGGCGGCGCAGGGCAAGGCCTTCTGCGCCGGCGCCGACTTCTCCAACCGGGCCGACGACAACGAAGAGCAGATGGGCAATGTCCGCGCCCCGCACCTCTACGAGGAGGCTGTCCGGCTCTACCGCACCAAGAAACCGGTGGTCGGCGCCATCCACGGCGCCGCGATCGGCGGTGGTCTCGGCCTGGCGATGATGCCGGACTTCCGCGTCACCTGCCCCGAGGCGCGCTTCGCCGCCAACTTCACCCGGCTGGGTTTCCATCCCGGCTTCGGCCTCACCCACACGCTGCCGCGCCTGATCGGCCCGACCAAGGCGGCGCTGGTCTTCTACACGTCGCGCCGGTTCAAGGGCGAGGAAGCGGTAGAGATGGGCATGGCCGACATCCTGGTGCCGCAGGACCAGGTGCGCCAGGCCGCGGTCGACCTGGCCAAGGAGATCGCCGAGAACTCGCCGCTCGGCCTGTTGGCGACCCGCGCGACGATGCGCCAGGGCCTGGCCGACGCGGTCAAGGCGGCAACCGACCACGAGCTGGTCGAGCAGAACCGTCTGCGCGTCACGGAGGACTTCGCCGAGGGCGTGAAGGCCACCGCCGAGCGCCGCGTGCCGAACTTCAAGGGCCGGTGATCGCGTGAGCGAGATCGCCGACGCGGCCGAGCGCATCCTGCGCGGCCTGGCCGACCCGCAGACCCTGAATGCCGCCACCGACGACGCCTGGCGGGCGCCGCTGTGGCAGGCGTTGGAGGAAAGCGGCCTCACCCGGGCGCTGCTGCCGGAAGATGCCGGCGGTGCGGGCCTGTCCTGGGCCGATGCGATGGAGATCGCGCGGCTGGCAGGTGCCTATGCCCTGCCCGTTCCGCTGGTCGAGACCATGCTGGCCGGCTGGCTGCTGCATCAGGCCGGCATTGAGATGCCGGACGGGGCCATCGCCATCGCGCCGACCCGTCGCCGCGACTCGGGCGACCGCGTCCGCCAGGTGCCGTTCGCGCGAGACTGCCAGCACGTCGCGTGGCTGCGTGGCGGCGAGGTTTCGCTCTACAAGGTCGCCGACCTCGACGTGAAGCCGGGCGAGACATTGGCCCGCGACGCGCGCGACGAGTTGCGGCCCGGAGACGCCAAGCCGGTCGCCGCTGGCAAGACCAACCTCGACCTAGAGAGCGCCATCGCGGTCGGCGCCGTCGCCCGCTCGGCGCAGATGGCAGGTGCGCTGCAGAAGCTGGTCGACATCTCCGTCGGCTACGCGGAGGAGCGTGTCGCCTTCGGCCGGCCCATCGGCAAGTTCCAGGCGGTGCAGCACAACCTGGCGCGTCTCGCCAGCGAGGCCGCCGCCGCCCAGGCCATCGCCGCCAGCGCCGCCGTTTCGCTGGACCGTTCGGCAGGCACGGTCGACGACGCCACCTGGCTGGAGGCCGCCGCCGCCAAGATCCGCGTCGGCGAGGCCGCCTCGGAGAGCGCGGCCATCGCGCATCAGGTCCACGGCGCCATCGGCTTCACCGCCGAGCATATCCTCTATCGCTTCACCCACCGGCTGTGGGCGTGGCGCGACGACTTCGACGGCGAGGCGCAGTGGGCCGACCGGCTCGGCGCCAGGGTCTGCGAGGCCGGCGCCGACGCCCTTTGGCCGACCATGACGGCGGCCTGAGCCATGGCCTTGCAATTCGATCCGCTCCGCCTGCCGCCCTATTGCGAGGATCTGCGCCAGGAGGTCCGCGCCTTCGTCGCCGACTGTCGCGCCGACGGCGTGTTCGAGCGTGCCGACGGCGTGTTCAGCCGCGAGTTCTCCAAGCGCGTCGCGGACAAGGGCTGGATCGGCCTGACCTGGCCGAAGCAGTACGGCGGCGGCGAGCGCAGCTACCTGGAACGCTACGTCATCACCGAGGAGTTCCTGATCGCCCGCGCCCCGACGCGCGCCCACTTCACCGCCGACCGCCAGTCCGGCCCGGTGCTGCTGCGCTATGCCGACGAGGCGATCAAATCCGACGTGCTGCCACGCATCACGCGGGGCGAGGTCACCTTCTGCATCGGCATGAGCGAGCCGGACAGCGGTTCCGACCTGTTCGCCGCCAAGACCAGGGCGGAGAAGGTCGACGGCGGCTGGCGCATCAACGGCCGCAAGCTGTGGACCTCCAACGCCCACGTCGCCGACTACATGATCGGCCTGTTCCGCACCTCGCAGCCGACCAGCGACAACCGCCGCCACGGCCTGACGCAGTTCCTCGTCGACCTGAAGAACACCGACGGCATCTCCACCCGCCCGGTGCTGTTCCCCTCC
>CAZVLI010000725.1:0-2655 GCA_964627965.1 uncultured Rhodospirillales bacterium | reverse complement strand
CTGCTCTCGCGCAGTTCGCCGAGCGCGGTCTCGGCCTCCTGGGCGGCATTCGCCCAGTCGCAGACGCTGATATTTCCGGTCTCGGCCACGAAGTCGCTCATCGGTCGGTGCACCGTCCTGATCCTTCCATCGCATTGGCCCGGATGGGCTTGCGGGTTGGATCAAGCATGCGCCTAACGACTTAAGGAGGGCTTAACGGGCAGGGGTGGTGCCGCAATGTTGCCATAAAGGTTCACTAGGGCTATGCCCTGCGCCGGATCACAAGATGTGGTATGGCTGCGGCAGGTCGTACGCCACACTGTCACGTCATACCGACACGTTGGATCGACCTACCGTCACCCCTCACGCGAACAGCCAGAATTTCTGTCATGGCCGGCCACTCACAGTTCAAGAACATCATGTACCGCAAGGGCGCGCAGGATGCGAAGCGCGCCAAGCAGTTCACCAAGATCGCCAAGGAAATCACTGTGGCGGCCCGCCTGGGCCTGCCCGACCCGGCGGCGAATCCGCGCCTGCGCGCCGCGATTCAGGCCGGGCGTGCGATGAACATGCCGAACAGCAACATCGACCGCGCGATCAAGCGGGCGACCGCCGGCGGCGACGGCGAGCAGCTGGAAGAGATTCGCTACGAGGGCTACGGGCCGGGCGGCGTGGCAGTGATCGTCGAGGCGCTGACTGATAACCGTAACCGCACTGCCTCCGAAGTCCGGACCGCGTTCAGCCGGCATGGCGGCAACCTGGGCGAGACCGGCTCGGTCGCGTTCATGTTCGACCGGGTCGGGCTGGTCGAGTACGACGCCGACGTGGCCGAGGCGGACGCGATGTTCGAGGCCGCGGCCGAGGCTGGCGCCGACGACGTGGAGAGCAGCGGCGACGGCCACGCGATCTACTGCGCCGCCGATGCGCTGAACGAGGTGCGCGAGGCGCTGGAGACCAAGTACGGCGAGGCGCGCACCGCCCGGCTGGAATGGAAGCCGCAGAACCAGACGCCGGTCGACGAAGGCACGGCGGAGACCCTGTTCAAGTTGCTTGAGGTCCTGGACGACAATGACGACGTGCAGCGGGTGGCGGCGAACTTCGATGTCTCCGACGAGGTGATGGCCAAGCTGAGCGCGTGAGGTAGGCGCGTGAGTGGAGGCGCGATGCGACTGATCGGCTTCGATCCCGGCCTGCGCCGCACCGGTTGGGGGCTGATCGAAAGCCAGGGCAGCCGGCTGCGCCACATCGCGCACGGCACCGTCGTCTCCGATGGCGACCTGCCGCTGTCGGCCCGGCTGCATCAGTTGTTCAACGCACTGACGGCGGTGCTCGAGGAGTGGCGGCCGGTCGAGGCGGCGGTGGAAGAGACCTTCGTCAACAAGAACCCGACCACGACGCTGCGCCTGGGCCAGGCGCGCGCCATCGCCTTGCTGGCACCGGACATGGTTGGGCTGCCCGTCGCGGAGTATCCGCCGAACATGGTCAAGAAGGCGGTGGTCGGGAACGGCCACGCGCAGAAGCAACAGGTGGCGATGATGGTCGGCACGCTGCTGCCCGGTCTGGGCGAGGTGTCGGAGGATGAATCGGACGCGCTCGCCGTCGCCATCTGCCACGCCCACCTGCGCCAGACGCAGACGCGGTTGTCCGCCGCCATCGAGGCAGCCTCTTGATTGCGCACCTGGCAGGCGAGGTCGCGGCGCTGCTCGACGAGTCGCTGGTGCTCGACGTGAACGGCGTCGGTTACCTGGTGTTCTGTCCGACCAGCGTGGTCGCCGGGCTGTCGGTCGGCGAGCCGGCGAAGCTGTGGATCCTGACCCACGTGCGCGAGGACCACATCCACCTCTACGGCTTTCGCGACCTCGTGGAGCGAGAATGGTTCACGGCTCTACAAAGCGTGCAGGGCGTGGGCGCCAAGGTGGCGCTGGCGCTGCTCTCGGTGATGCGGCCGGACGAGCTCGGGGCGTCGGTGGCGGCGCAGGACAAGACGCTGCTGACCCGCGCGCCCGGCGTCGGCCCGCGTCTGGCGCAGCGCATCGTCGCGGAGCTGAAGGATCGGGCGCCGACCGCGCTGACCATTTCCTCAGCGGCGCCGACCAAAGCCGACGGTCCGGCGCCGGAAGGCGGCAACGCCTCCGACGCGGTCTCCGCCCTGGTCAACCTCGGCTACCGTCAGCCGGAAGCGCTGGCCGCGGTGCAGTCGGCGTTGCGTGCCGACGGCAATGCCGACGTCAGTGCGCTTATCCGCGCCGGTCTCAGGGAACTGGCGCGATGAGCGATGCCTCCGACGCCACCGGTCGTCTCGTTGCCGCCGACGGACAGAGCGAGGACATCTCCGAGGCCGGCCTGCGGCCGCAATTCCTCGACGACTTCATCGGTCAGCAGAGCCAGCGCGAGAACCTGAAGGTCTACATTTCCGCCGCGCGCAGCCGGGGCGAGGCGATGGACCACGTCCTGCTTTACGGCCCGCCCGGCCTGGGCAAGACCACGCTGGCGCAGATCGTCAGCCGCGAGCTCGGCGTGAACTTCCGCGCCACGTCCGGCCCGGTGATCGCGCGTGCCGGCGACCTGGCGGCGATCCTGACGCACCTGCAGGAACGCGACGTCCTGTTCATCGACGAGATCCACCGGCTGAACCCGGCGGTGGAGGAAATCTTCTACCCGGCGATGGAGGACTTT
>CAZVLI010000724.1:0-2657 GCA_964627965.1 uncultured Rhodospirillales bacterium | reverse complement strand
CGATATCGGCCTCGTCGTTGTAGAGGTGCGGCGCCAGCCGTAGCGCCCCTGCGCGCGAAGCGACGTAGATGCCTTCGTCCAGCAACGCCGCGTGGATGGCGGCGTTGCGCGCCTCGTCCCTGTGCCCGAAGTAAACCAGCGTCGAGCGTCGCCCGGACGGCTCGGTCGGGCTGGTGACGACGAAGCGGCTGCGGTCGAGGCCATCCAGAAAGCGCTGCACCAGCGCCTGATCGTGATCGCGGATCGCCGGCAACCCGACGCTCGTCAGATGCTCCACGGCGACGCGGAACGGCACGAAGTTGAAGAAGTTCGCGGTGCCAAAGATGTCGTAGGCACGGGCGCCGAGACCGTCGCGGACCTCCACGTCGCCGACCGCGCCGGCCAAATCGGCCGCCGTCTGTTGCGCCAGCCAGTACGCCTTGGTGCGGTCGAGCCGCGCCGCCAGCTCGGCCGCGATCCAAGCGAAGCCGGTGCCGTAAGGTCCGCACAGCCACTTGAACCCGACCGTCACGAAGGCATCGACCGGCGCTGTCGCGAGATCGAGCGGTCGGGCGCCCAGGCCCTGTGATCCGTTCACCACGAACGCGACGCCATGCTCCCGGCACACCGCGCCGAGCCCCTCCAGGTCGACGGCAAAGCCTGAGAAAGAATGCACCCACGTCGTGCAGAACAGGCGCGTCGACGGGCCGATGGCGGCGGCGAGTTCGTCCGGCTCGACCACCCTGCCCCGTGGCCGGATGCGGGTGACCTTGATGCCGTATCGGCGCTCGGCCAGCAGCCAGGGCAGGATGTCGGAGGGGAAATCGCCGGCCATCACCAGCACTTCGTCGCCCTCACGCCAGGGAAAGGCGGTGGCGACCAGGTTCAAGCCATATGACGCGCTGTTGGCCAGTACGATCTGCTCGGCCGGCACGTTCACCAGCGTCGCCAAGGCGCTGCGCAACCGCGCCGGCGTCTCGTCGAAGCGCGTCTGGGTCAGCTCGAACGGCATCGTCTTCCAGGCGACCGCCTCGCGCGCCGCCTCGGCTGCCGCCAGCGGCAGCGCACCCTGATGCGCGCTGTTCAGCCAGGTCCGGCCCCCGAAGTCGGCGAAGCCAGGAAACTTGCTCATCACCGGGGTCTCATTGCTGCGTCAGGCGGAACTCGATGCGCCGGTTGCGACGCAGCTCGTCGCGCGTGGTGCCTTCCGCGATCGGGTGGAACTCGCCCAGGCCAGCGGCCATCAACCGGTTCGGCGCCACGCCCTGACGGATCAGGAAGCGCACCACCTCCGTCGCCCGCGCCGTCGACAGTTCCCAGTTCGACGGAAAGCGATCGTTGCGGATCGGCCGGCTATCGGTGTGACCGTCAACGCGCAGTATCCAGTTGATGTCGGTCGGGATCTCGCGCGCGACCTCCTGGAGCGTGTCGCTGAACTGCGTCATCTGACGCCGACCCGCCGGTCCGAGCTGAGCCTCGCCGCTGGCGAACAGCACCTCCGACTGGAACACGAAACGATCGCCGATGATGGCGATGTCGTCGCGGTCGCCTAGCGCCTCGCGCAAGCGTCCGAAGAACTCCGATCGGTAGCGCGCCAGTTCCAGGGCCTTCGCGGCCAGCGCCTTATTGAGGCGCTTCTCCAGCGCGAAAATGACGTCCTGCTGGTCCTTGTTGCGCGCCTCGGAGGCCTCAAGAACTTCATTCAAGGTTTCAAGTTGTTGCCGTAACTCATTGAGTTGCCAGTTCAACGTATCGACCTTGGCTTGCGCGATCTCGGCGGCGGCAGACGTCTCGTCGGCGCGCGCCTGAAGCTCGTCCCGCTCGCCAGCCAGCGTCGCGACATTGCTCTCGGCCTCGTCGAGTTCCGCGCGCAACCGGCGCATCTCGGCCAGCGTGACCCGCAGCTCGCGGCCGGCCTCCGAGTTCTCCTCACGCAGCGCCGCGAGTTCCTCGCCGAACGCCTCCCGACCCTCGCGCTCGACCAGCAGCATCGAGGACAGGTCGGCGACCTGCTTCTCCAGCTCGGCGACGACGCGGTCGCGCTCCGCCTTGGCCGCTTCGAGCTCGGCCGCCGCCGCCTGCTTCTCCTGCTGCAGCAGCGCGGTCAGCCGGGTCACCTCCGCCTGAAGCTCGGCCAGCTCGCGGAGCGAATCGGCGAGGTTGTCGCGCAACCCCTGCCCTTCCTTCTCCAGCGTGTCGAGGTTGCCGCGTAGCTCCTTGGCATCGTCGCGCAGCGCCTCGTTCTCATCCTGACGGCCATCGAGACGGTCGATCGCCTGGTCGACCTGGTTCTGCAGGAAGTCGAGCGCGGCGCCGCTGGCCCCAGCGTCCTGGTTCAGCTTGGACAGACGGCCTTGAATCCGTTCGATCAGGCCCTGGAGATCGGCCGACGATGTGGCCGGCTCGCTTTCGGCCGGACCGGTCGTCGCGTCGTCGTCGGCCGCGCGCGCCGGTGCGGCCGCCAGCAGCAACGCCAGGATCAGGCCAGTGATGGCCGCCGGTCGGCCCAAGGTCGCGCCTCCTCCAACTGTGCCGCCAGGCGCAACAGAGTCGCCTCCGCACCATAGCGCGCCGCGAAGTGCGCGCCGACCGGCAACCCGTCCGCCGTCCAGAACAGCGGGACCGACATCGCCGGCTGGCCGGTGATGTTGCAGATCGCGGTGAAGGACGCAAACTTG
>CAZVLI010000723.1:0-2671 GCA_964627965.1 uncultured Rhodospirillales bacterium | reverse complement strand
GTAACGCCGGTCGCGCGGCCTGACGCATTTCGGCTTCAAACCCGTCGCGGCCCATGTGTATCATCACGGTTGTGACGGACTTACGCCGACACCAGACCGAGCCAGCATGCCAGCGCGCGACCGCGTGCACGGCCAGGGGCGGCTCACCCTCAACGCATCAAGAACAGGGAGGCGGCTCATGACGGGCACGCGTAATCGTAAGCAGAAGGGCATTTCCCGCCGGCGTTTCGTCGGCACCGGCGCCGGGCTCGCGGCGGCGGGCGCCATCGGTGGCTTCCCGGCCATCGTTCGCGCCGCCGATCCGCTTCGCACGGTCGGCCTCGCGGTTTCGATCATCAACGAGATCCAGGGCCAGGCGGCCGACGATCTCGGCTTCGACATCCGCGGCCAGGCGCTCGGCTACGGCGCCATGATCGGCAAGATGCTGAACCAGAACGATCAGTACGACGTTGCCGAGGGCTACTACAACGACATGGACGTGTTCATTCCGTCCAAGGTCTGGCAGCCGATCGACACGACCCGGATCAAGGATTGGGACAAGGTCTCCAACCTGACCAAGACCGGCAAGCTGACGCCGGATTCGCAGGTCGGGCAGGGCGACGCCCCGGTCCACCACCTCTACCTCGACGAGAATGGCAATCGGGTGAAGGGCCCGTCGCGCTACATCTCGATGCTGCCGGGTTGGCACAATGCCGACTCCATCGGCTACAACCCGGAAGAGACCGGTCGGAAGATCGAGAGCTGGGCCGAGTTGTTCAGCCCGGACTTCAAGGGCCGTGTGGCGCTGCTGAACGTGCCGCAGATCGGCGTGATGGACGCCGCGTTGGGCATGGAGGCGCTCGGCCTCGCCAAGTTCGGCGACAAGGGCAACATGACCAAGGCCGAGATCGACACGCTGATCAACTTCCTGATCGAGAAGAAACAGGAAGGCCATTTCCGTGCCTTCTGGGAGAGCTTCGGTCAGTCGGTCAACCTGATGGTGTCCGGCGAGGTCGCGCTGGAGAGCATGTGGTCGCCGGCCGTCACGGCGGTGAAGGCTGAGGGCGTGCCCTGCATCTACGCGGCGCCGAAGGAAGGCATGCGCGGCTGGCATGGTGGCCTGGCCCTTTCGGCCAAGCTCTCCGGCAAGGCGCTGGATCAGGCCTACGACTACATGAACTGGTGGCTCGATGGCTGGGCCGGCGCGTTCGTGGCACGTCAGGGCTACTACATGTCCGTCCCGGAGAACGTGAAGAAGCACCTGGAGCCGGAGGAGTGGGACTTCTGGTACGGCGGCAAGCCGGCCGCAAAGGAACTGCCCGATCCGTTCGGCACCATCATCGTGGAGGAAGGCGAGGTCCGCGACGGCGGCTCCTATGAGGACCGTTTCCGCAAGATCGCGGTGTGGAACTCGCTGATGGACGAAAACGACTACCTGGTGAAGCGCTGGACCGAGTTCCTCAGCGCCTGACCGGGTCTCGTACCCAATCGTGACGCAGCCGGCGGGCATGGCGCATCCATGCCCGCCGGTTCGTTCCAGGGAACCGCGCGTGCATGTCTGACCAGGCGGCCGAGCAGTACCATCCCGGTCTCGTCGGGGCGCGTCAGGCGTCTGCGATCGAACGGCCGGCGCAGGCGCGCGAGATCAAGTACGATCCAGGTTTCCCGGTCGGCTGGCTGATCGCGCCGGCGACCGTCTGGCTGCTGGTCTTCCTCGTCCTGCCGCTGGTCGGCATCATCGTCTTCAGCTTCTGGAAGTCGACCGGCCATGGCATGGAGCCGGCGCTGGTCGGCGACGCCTATGCCGAGTACTTCCTGAACGAAGGCTTCTTCGATGCCGAGCACCGCAACTATCTGAAGCCGTCGATCTTCCTGAAGACTCTGTGGTCGACCTTCTACTACGCGGTCTTCATCACCGCGATGTGCGTGCTGGTCGGTTATCCGATCGCCTACTTCCTGGCCACACAGGTGGCCAGCTTCCAGTGGCAGATGGCGCTGTTCCTGCTCGCCATGGTGCCGTTCTGGACCAGCTATCTGATCCGTGCCGTGGCCTGGCTGCCGATGCTCGGCCGACGCGGCATGCTGAACGAGTTCCTGCTGTTCCTCGGCGTGATCGACAAGCCGTCGCAGCTCTTCCTGTATTCCGAGCTCGGCTATCTGACCGCGCTGGTGCAGCTCTATGTGGTGCTCGCGGTCGGACCGATCTTCTTCTCGCTGGCCAAGATCGATAAGGCGATCGTCGAGGCCGCCCGCGACATGGGCGCCACCGCCTTCCAGATCTTCCGCGAGATCACCCTGCCGCTGTCGCTGCCGGGCGTTGCCATCGGCTCGATCTTCGTCTTCGTCATGGTCATGGGCGAGTTCGCCACCGCCGTCGTCGTCTACGGCGGCAAGGCGACCACGGTCGGCACCGTGATCTTGAACTACTACGCCATCGCCAACTATCCGGCCGCCGCGGTGAACGCGCTGATGCTGATGGTCGCGATGATGATCGGCGTGATCGTGATCCTGCGGGTGGTCGACATCCGCAAGGAGCTGTAGCGATGGCCCGCTGGACCCCGGAACGGCGCAAACGCGCCTTCGTGAAGGCCGGCTTCTCGGTCTATTACGCGCTGTTCCTGGTGTTCATCTACGGCCCGATGATCGCCATGTTCGTGCTCTCCTTCCAGGGTCGGCGCGGCGGTACCAGCCT
>CAZVLI010000722.1:0-2675 GCA_964627965.1 uncultured Rhodospirillales bacterium | reverse complement strand
TGGTCGTGCCGATGTCGCCGGCGGCCTTGGCCAGCGACTCGCCGTCGTCGCCCACCGACGGCCCGGGCAGGAACTCGTCCGGGCGGTACTTCGCCAGCGCCGGCTGCTGCATCAGCTTGCGGGTCACGCGGATGGCGTCGGCCGCCACCTGCCGGTCCTCGTCGGTCGCCAGGTAATTCGGCGCGATCACCGGCTTGGCCGCCGGGTCGGTCGAACGCAGGCGGATGGTGCCGCGAGAGGTCGGCTGCAGGTTACAGGCACTGACCGTCACCGCCGGGAAGGTGTGCAGCGGGTCGCCGAACTTGTCGAGCGACAGGGGCTGCACGTGGAACTGGATGTTCGCTCGTTCGCGGCCTGGGTCGGAGCGCGTGAAGATTCCGAGCTGGGACGGTGCCATCGTCAGTGGCCCGCGTCGAAACAGCATATATTCGAGTCCCATACCGGCTCTTCCTAAGAGCGAGTGGTAAGTCTCGTTCAGCGTCTTTACGCCGCTGACCTTGTAGATCGCGCGCTGCTGCAGGTGGTCCTGCAGGTTGTTGCCGACGCCGGGCTTGTCGGCCACCACGTCGATGCCGTGCTCGGCGAGCCAGTCGGCCGGGCCGACGCCGGAAAGCTGCAGGATCTGGACAGAGCCGATGGAGCCGGCGCTCAGGACGACCTCGGCCCCGGCCTTGGCCTGGATGGTCCGCCCGTTCTGCCGGAACTGCACGCCGACGGCCTTCTGGCCTTCGAACAGAACCTTCTCGACCAGCACGCCGGTTTCCAGCCGCAGGTTCGGGCGCGAGAGTGCCGGCTTCAGAAAGGCCTTGGCGGCGGAGACCCGCAGCCCCTTCTTCTGGTTTACATGGAAGTAGCTGACGCCCTCGTTGTCGCCGGTGTTGAAGTCGGCGATGCGCGGCACGCCCATCTCGGTCGCCGCCTCGCCGACCGCGTCAAGGATCTCCCAGGACAGGCGTGGTTCTTCCACGCGCCACTCGCCGTCGGCGCCGTGGTGTTCGGTATTCCCGAGAAAATGGTTGTCCAGGCGCTTGAACACCGGCGCCACGTCCTCCCAGCCCCAGCCTTCGAGGCCAAGCTGGCGCCAGTGGCGATAGTCTTCTGCCTGGCCGCGCATCGAGATCATGGCGTTGATCGCCGAGCAGCCGCCGATCACCTTGCCGCGCGGGTAGGCCAGCGAACGCCCGTTCAGGCCCGGTTCCGGCTCGGTCTGGAACATCCAGTCGGAACGCGGGTTGCCGATCGCGAACAAGTAGCCGACGGGGATGTGGAACCAGATCCAGTTGTCCTTGCCGCCGCCTTCCAGCACCAGGACCCTCTTGGACGGGTCGGCGGAGAGGCGGTTGGCGACGACGCAGCCGGCGGAGCCGGCGCCGACCACGATGTAGTCGTAGGTGCCTTCGAGCGTTTCCATCGCGGAATCGTGCGCGGAGGGTGGTGATGTTGGCAAGCCCATGGCTTTCCTAACCGCATCGTCATCCCGGACGGCCGCAGGCCGAGCCGGAATCAACGGCCAGCCACTCGCGCGTTGCAAGCCGTTGATCCCGGGTCGAGCCCGGGATGACGCAAGAGGGGCGTTGAATTGTTGGGTTACCAAACAATTTCTTGAGGGTCGGGCCCACTGCCCATAAAATGCTCAGCCTGTGCCGAGCCATGGAGAGGGCCGAGCGTTGAAATCCGTCCTGTCGCTGACCGTGAACGGGGTGCCGCGCGATGACGTGGTGCCGGACAACCTGCTGCTGGTTGACTACCTGCGCGAGAAAGTCGGGCTGACCGGCACCAAGATCGGCTGTGACGGCGGCGAGTGCGGCTGCTGCACGGTCCTGGTCGATGGCGAGGCCCGCCATGCCTGCCTGACGCTCGCGATGGCTTGTAACGGCCACAAGGTCGAGACGGTGGAAGGGCTGGGCAACTCCGGCCGGCTGTCGGCGATCCAGAAGGGCTTCAACGAGAAGCTGGGTTCGCAGTGCGGCTTCTGCACACCGGGCTTCGTCATGGCGGCAGAGGGCCTGCTGCGTACCAACCCGAAACCGGACGAAGCGGCGATCAAGGAAGCGCTGGCGGCGAACATCTGCCGCTGCACCGGCTACGTGAAGATTATCGAGGCGGTGCAGCTCGCCGCCGAGGAGTTGTCGGCCAAGGAGACGGCAGCATGAACGAGATGAAGCCGGTCGAGACCGTCGGAGTCCCGCGCCCGCTGATCGACGGGCCGGAGAAAGTCAGCGGCGAAGCCATGTTCGCCGCCGATTTCAACGCGCACGACGCGCTGACGGCGCGCATCCTGCGCAGCCCAGTGGCGCACGCGCACATCCGCCGGCTCGACACCTCGAAGGCCGAGGCCCTGCCGGGCGTCGTCGCGGTGGCGACCAGTGCCGACTGTTCCGATACCTACGGCGTTCTCCCCATCGCGATGAACGAGTGGGCGCTGGCCAACGGCCGCGTGCGCTATCGCGGCGAGCCGGTCGCGGCGGTGGCCGCGATCGACGTCGCCACGGCGCAGGCCGCGCTCGACCTTATCGAGGTCGAGTACGAGGAGCTGCCGGCCTACTTCACCGCCGCTGCGTCGCGCGCGCCGGACGCCATGCTGCTGCACGACGACAAGCCGGGGAATATCGAGCGGCACGTCGAGTTCGACCTCGGCGACCTCGACGCCGGGTTCGCCGCCGCTGATCTGGTGA
>CAZVLI010000721.1:0-2685 GCA_964627965.1 uncultured Rhodospirillales bacterium | reverse complement strand
CGCGCATCCGCGTCTACAACCCGCGCATCGAGGAACACGGCTGGCAGTCGCCGCACACCGTGATCGAGATCGTCAACGACGACATGCCGTTCCTGGTCGACTCGATCACCGGCTGCCTGACCCGCTTCGGCGCCGGCGTTCACCTGGTGATCCATCCGGTGATCGGCATCGCCCGCGACGGCGAGGGCAACCGCACCGGCCTGGCCGACGACGGCATTCCCGAGTCGCTGATGCACGTCGAGGTCGACGAGCAACCCGACGAGGCGACCCTGGAGGCGCTGACCGCCGAGCTGGTGACCGTCCTCGCCGATGTGCGCGGCGCCGTCGAGGACTGGCAGCCGATGCTCGACAAGCTCGACGAGTCGATCGTCGACCTGAAGCGAAAGCTGCCCGGCGTCGATAACGACGAGGTCGACGAGGCACGCGAGTTCCTGACCTGGCTGCGTGACAACCACTTCACCTTCCTGGGCTGCCGCGACCTGCGCGAGGGCAAGGACGGCCTGGAAGTGGTGGAAGATTCCGGCTTCGGCATCCTGCGCGACCCGTGGCGCTCGATGCTGTCGCGCGGCACCAGCGGCGGCAACGGCATGGCGCCGATCATGAAGCAGTTCTTCGACCGGCCGGAACTGCTGCTGATCACCAAGACCAGCGTCCGTGGCCACGTCCACCGCCCGGTTCACATGGACTACGTCGGGGTCAAGCAGTACGACGCCAAGGGCAAGCCGATCGGCGAGCGCCGCTTCGTCGGCCTGTTCACTTCGTCGGCCTACAACCGCACCCCGCGCGACATTCCCTACCTGCGCCGCAAGGTCGCCCAGGCGCTGGAGATGGCGCACCTGCCGGAGAACAGCCACGACGGCAAGGCGCTGACCAACATCCTGGAGACCTATCCGCGCGACGAGTTGTTCCAGATCGACCTGGAAACGCTGCACGACATCGCCGGCCGCATTCTGGCGCTGCAGGAGCGCCCCGGCATTCGCCTGTTCGGGCGCCGCGACAAGTTCGACCGCTACTTCTCGTGCATCGTCTACCTGCCGCGCGAGCGTCTCTCCACCGGCCTGCGCCGGCGCTTCGAGAAGATCCTGATCGCCGCCTTCAACGGCCGGCTGTCGAACCAGTACACCCAGGTCAGCGACTCGCCCCTGGCGCGCTGGCATTTCATCATCGGCACCGAGCCGGCGGATGCGCCGGAGACCGTCGACTACGACGCCATCGAGGCGCGCCTGATCGAGGCCGCGCGCTCCTGGCAGGACGACCTCAACAGCGCCCTGGTCGACCGCTTTGGCGAGGCCAGCGGCAACCGCCTGGCGCAACGTTTCGCCGACGCCTTCCCGGCCGCCTACACCGAGAACGTGAAGCCCGAGCTGGCGCTCTCCGACATCGAGAAGATGGAGCGCATCGTCGCCGGCGCCGACATGGCGGTGAACTTCTACCGCGCCATCGAGGACGCCGAGCACGAGGTCCGCTTCAAGATCTACCACCCCAGCGCCCCGGTGCCGTTGTCCGACTGCCTGCCGATGCTGGAGCACATGGGCCTGAAGGTGATGGGCGAGACGCCCTACCAGGTTCGACCGGCCGGCACCGCGCCGATCTTCGTGCATGACTTCGAGCTGCTCGACCGCAACGGCCGCGACATCGACCTCGCCCGCTTGAAGGACAAGTTCGAGGGCGCCTTCGACGAGATCTGGCACGGCGACGTCGAGGACGACGGCTTCAACCGGCTGGTGCTCGGCGCCGGCCTGGAGTGGCGCGAGGTGGTCCTGCTGCGGGCCTGCTGCAAGTACTTGCGCCAGGCCGGCATCCCGTTCAGCCAGGACTACATGGAGAACACGCTGGCCAACAATCCGGACATCGCCCGGATGCTGGTGGCGCTGTTCCACGCCCGCTTCGATCCCAAGCTGGACGACGCGGCGCGCAAGGAAGACGCGCTGTTCGCCGAGTTCGAAGCCGCGCTCGACGCCGTGCAGAGCCTGGACGAGGACCGCATCCTGCGGCGCTTCGCCAACTTCGTCCGCTCCTGCCTGCGCACCAACTATTACCAGGGCGACGAGATCGGCCGGCAGAAGCCGTACATCTCGTTCAAGCTGGACTCCACGGCACTGGACGAACTGCCGAAGCCGCGCCCGTTCCGCGAGATCTTCGTCTACAGCCCGCGCGTCGAGGCGGTGCACCTGCGCGGTGGCAAGGTCGCGCGCGGCGGCCTGCGCTGGTCCGACCGGCGAGAGGACTTCCGCACCGAGGTGCTGGGCCTGATGAAGGCACAGATGGTGAAGAACGCCGTCATCGTGCCGGTCGGCTCCAAGGGCGGCTTCGTGCCCAAGCGCCTGCCGGTCGGCGCCGACCGCGAGGCGATCCAGGCCGAAGGCATCGAGTGCTACAAGACCTTCATCCGCGGTCTGCTCGACATCACCGACAACCGCGACGGCGACAGCATCCTGCCGCCGGCCGACGTGGTGCGCTACGACGACGACGACCCCTATCTGGTCGTCGCCGCCGACAAGGGCACGGCCACCTTCTCCGACATCGCCAACGGCGTGTCGGTGGAATATGGCTTCTGGCTCGGCGATGCCTTCGCGTCCGGCGGTGCTGTCGGCTACGACCACAAGGGCATGGGCATCACCGCCAAGGGCGCCTGGGAGTCGGTGAAGCGCCACTTCCGAGAGCTCGGCAAGGACATCCAGCGCG
>CAZVLI010000720.1:0-2687 GCA_964627965.1 uncultured Rhodospirillales bacterium | reverse complement strand
ACCGGGGCCAGATAGGCCAGCATCGCCTGCTCGTTGGCCGGACGGGTCGGTGCCGCGTCGACCTCCTCGGCGGCGGCCGGCCTGGCCTCGGCCAGCGCGATCAGCGAGGCGTCGTCGGCACCGACGGCGCTTTCGGCCATTGCCGCCTGGTCGACGGCGGCGGCGAGCGCGCCGCCGGTCGGCTCCGGCATCGCAACGGCGACTGTTTTCGGCCGGGCCGCGGGCACCGCGTCGATCACCGGCGTGGTACCGATCAGGGCGGTCAGCCGCGCCGGCGGCGCCGGCACGTAGTCCAGCGCCAGGCGGTCGCGGGTATTCACGTAGCTCCAGGCGCCATAGACCATCAGCGCCAGCAGGAAGGCACCGACCATGACCAGCCCGCGCGGGCGGCGGGGCTCGTCCAGCGGTGTCGGGAAGACCAGCGCGGCCTTGGTCGCGCCGGGCGCCAGTTCGGTCTTGTAGGCGGCAACGACGCGATCCGGGTCGAGCCCGACGCAATCGGCGTAGGTGCGCAGGAAGCCGGTGACGTAGGCCGGCGCCGGCAATCTGTCAAAATCCTCCGCCTCGATGGCGGCGATGTAGTCGGCCTGGATACGCAGATGCGCCGCCACGTCCTCGATCGAGGCGCCCGTGGCTTCGCGCGCCATCCGCAGGTCTCGACCCACGGTCGGCAATGAGTTTTCGAACAGGGACGGTTCATCGGCCCCCGTCAGCGTCGGCTCGACGGTGGGTTCGGCGCGGTCTACGTGCTGGCGTCGGTCAAGCATGCCGTCGCTTCTCTGTCGATCCAGGCCGGCGTCCAGGTCGCAACCTGGGATAAGCCATCGGGCATAAGTGTTGTTGCCCAATTATTACTAATCCGTTAACCACATCGCGCGGCCCCGCACAGCCCCCACCGGCGGCACCTCGCTGCGGTGCAACTAGACCAAAATCCAACTGCGACTTCAATTGCCTAGATCGCGATTTCGTGGCTGCGCGCGAATTCCGAGAGCGGTTCGCGCAGGTTCGCCATGTCGCCATCCAATAATGGCGACATGAAGGCGTCGAGCGCCGGCAGATCGACGCCGCGCAGCATCTGTTTCACCGGCCCGACCGCGCCGGCGGACATCGAGATCGAGCGCAGGCCGATCCCGAGCAGCGCCATCGCCTCCAGCGGGCGGCCGGCGGCCTCACCGCACAGGCTGACCTTCACACCGGCCTCATCGCACCGGCGAACCACGTCGCGGAGCAGGTTGAGCGCCGCCGGGCTCAGGATCTCGTAACGGCCCTCCAGGCGGCTGTTGCCGCGATCGGAAGCGAACAGAAACTGTAGCAGGTCATTCGAGCCGATGGACACGAAGTCGACGCGGCGCAGCAGCGCCGGGAGCTGCCAAACCAGGCTCGGCACTTCCAGCATGGTGCCGACCTTGATCTCCGACGGCATCGGCAGGCCGGCGCGGCGCTGGCGCGCGATGTCGCGGTCCAGCAGCTCGCGGGCAGCGTCGAATTCCGAAACCTCGGCGATCATCGGGAACATCAGGTTCAGCGTCCGACCGGCCGCCGCGTTGAGCAGCGCGCGGAACTGCATGCGCAGCAGCGCCGGACGATCGAGCGCCAGCCGGATCGCGCGCCAGCCCATCGCCGGGTTCTCTTCCTCGTAGCGGCGCATGTACGGCAGCACCTTGTCGCCACCGATGTCGACGGTGCGGAACATCACCGGCCGGTCGCCGGCGGCCTCCAGCACCTGGCGGTAGAACTCGGTCTGCGTCGCAACGTGCGGCAGGGTGGAGCGCACCATGAAGTGCAACTCGGTGCGATAGAGGCCGACGCCGTCGGCACCGGTCTTTTCGAGCTGCACCAGATCGGCCAGCAAGCCGGCATTGATGTTGAGCTCGATGCGGGTGCCGTCCAGCGTCACCGCCGGCTCGTCCTTCAGCGCCGCGTACTCCGCCGCCCGGGCCGCCCGCAGCTGGATCGCCTCGTCCATCGCCTCGGCGACATCGGCGGTCGGTCGCAGCAGCACCAACCCGCGGTCGCCGTCGACGACCATCGGATCGCCAGGTTCGACCTGCTCCAGCAGCCGGTCGACACGGCCGACCACGGGGATCTGCAGGGCGCGGGCGACGATGGCCACATGGCTGGTCGGCGCGCCTTCCTCCAGCACCAGGCCCTTCAGGCCGGTCTGGTCGTAGTCGAGCAGCTCGGCCGGGCCGAGATGGCGGGCGACGACCACCGCGTCGGGCGGCAGTTCACGCGCGCCCGGGGCGTCGGTCGCGCCGAGCAGGATGCGCAGCAACCGGTTGGCCAGGTCCTCGATGTCGAGCAACCGCTCACGGAGGTACGGATCCTGTATTTCCGTCATGCGCGCGCGGGTCTCGATCTGCACCCGCTCCACCGCCGCCTCGGCGGTCAGGCCCGAGGTGATGCCGGCCTGCATGCGATTGAACCACCCACGGTCGTAGGCGAACATCCGGTAGGCCTCGAGGATCTCGCGCGACTCGCCGGTGCTGGCGCCCCCAGACGAGTGCAGCATGCGGTCGACCTCGCGCCGCAGCTCGCCGACGGCGGCGTCGAGACGGTCGTACTCGACCGAAACGTCGTCGGCGACGTGACGCTCGACCACGAGGCGCGGCCGGTGCAGCACGGCGACGCCGCCGGCCAAACCCTCCGCCAGCGTGAAACCGTGCGGTTGCACTGCGGCACGGCCG
>CAZVLI010000719.1:0-2698 GCA_964627965.1 uncultured Rhodospirillales bacterium | reverse complement strand
GTCCGTCTTGAAAGCGAGAATCATCATTTCGTACATCAGCTCCACGTACTCCTGCATGCAGCGCTTATCGGTCTTGCCCTTCTGGAGCATCCAGGCGTCGTACTTGACTTTGGAGGTGTCCTCCTTGGAGGAAGGAAGGTCGTCGGCGTCGCCTTTCTGGTGGCGATGTTCGCCTGGGGCTTCGGCTTCTACGGCGCGTCGATCTACGTCGTCGAACTGACCACCCGCAATGGCTGGCCGACCGCCACCGTTTCCACCGCGATCACCGGCTACTACCTGCTGAGTGCCGTGATCACGACGCGCACGGCCGACCTGATCGCCCGCTTCGGCCCGCGCCTGATGGTCGCGGGTGCGGTCCTGCTGACCGCGCCCGGCGTGCTCGCCACGATCTACGTGACCGAGCCGTGGCAGCTCTATCTCGCGTTGTTGCCGATGGCGGTCGGGTGGTCGTTCTCGTCGTCGGCGGCGATCAATGCCTTTCTGGCGCCGTGGTTCGAGCGTCGACGCGGCATCGCCATCTCCCTGGCGCTGAACGGAGCGTCGGCCGGCGGCCTGGCGCTGTTGCCGGTCTGGGTCGTGCTGGCCGAGCGCCTGGGCTACGCGACCGCGACGTGGTGGCTGATGGCGGGGATGCTGGTCCTGCTGCTGCCGCTTATCGCGCTCTACCTGCACGACGGTCCGGCGCGTCTCGGCTTGCACCCCGACAACGCGGCCACGCCGTCGCCGGCCCCGTCGCGCCCGGCACCGGCGCTGACCTATCGTCAGATCGCGCGCACCTGGTGGTTCTGGACCGTGGTCGGGCCGTTCGCGCTCGGTCTGTTCGCGCAGGTCGGCTTTCTCACCCACGCCCTGGCCTTCCTGACGCCGGGCCTGGGCGCGGAGGCGGCGGCGCTTGCGATCGGCCTCGCATCTGGCGCGGCGCTTGCTGGGCGGGTGCTGACGGGCCTTGTGATCGACCGGCTCGACCGGCGGCGCACGGCGGCGGCCAACTTCGTGATGCAGATCGCGGCGCTGGGACTGCTCTACGCGGTACGCGAGCCCTGGGCGCTCTACTTCGGTACCGTCGTGTTCGGGGCCGGGGTCGGCAACATGATCACGTTCCCGGGCTTGATCATCCAGCGCGAGTTCGCCGCCGCCGACTTCGGCCGCGTGGTCAGCCTGCAGGTCGCGATCACGCAATTCACCTTCGCTTTCGGCCCCGGCACGATGGGGACGCTGCGCACGCTCACGGGGAGCTACGACATCCCGTTGCTGATGTGTGCCGGCGTGATGGCGGTGGCGACGGCGACGCTGCTTATCGGCCCTCGAACAGGTCGCGGCCCTTGACCAGGGCGCGCATCTTCGCGTCGGCGATGGAGCGTTGCAGCATCCAGAAGCCGCAGTCCGGGTGCACGTAGCGCACGCGGCCGGGACCGACGACCTTCTCCGCATGCTCGATAGCGGCGGCAATCTGGTCGGCGGTCTCGACCTCGGTGCGCTTGATGTCGACGACGCCGAGACCGAAGCCGATCTCCGGCCGCAGATCCTTGAACGCCTCAAGGTCGCTGGCCGGGCGGTGCGCGCACTCCATCACGATGTGGTCGCAGTGCAGCGCGTTGAGGTAGCCCATCAGCTTGGCCCACGAGCCCTTCTGGATCGACTGGCCGCCGTAGTTGCCAAAACACAGGTGCACCGCCGCGGTGCCCTTCACCTGGTCGAGCACCCGGTTCATCGCCTCGGCAGCCCAGTCGGCCTCGTCCGGGTGGCCGGGCAGGTTGGCCTCGTCGACCTGGATGATCTCCGCCTCGCAGTCGGCGACCTGCGCCGCCAGCACGTCGGCCAGCGCCATCGTCAGGTCGACGATGTTGCCGTAGTGCTTGTCGACCAGCGTCTTGGCCAGCATGTGCGGGCCTGTCAGCGTGAACTTGTAGGTCCGGTCGGTCAGCGCCCGGCCGCGCGCGCACGCCGCCGGCAGGTCCAGCATGCCTTCGTCCAGCGGCCCGTCGACCACGCCGGGCGGCTTCAGGCGATAGCTCATGCCGACGTCGCGCCGGTACTCCAGCGCCTCGCGATAGGTCACGTCGGTGCGGATGCCGGCCATCGGGCGCAGGAAATACTCGATCATCCCATTGGTTTCGGGGTGGTTCACGTCGAAGCGCGAGAACTCGCCGTCGCACACCACGTCGATGCCGGCCTGCGCCTGGGTGTCGAGCACGACACGCATGGCGTCGGTCAGGTGCTGTTCGGTCGGCGATTGCGCCAGCCAAGTCGGCAGCGGGTAGGAGCCGACGACGGTGGTGAGGATTCTGCTGTTCGTGCTCATGCGGTGCGGTCCGTGAGGAAGGGCCAAAGGGTATCGGCGCCGCGGCCGCAGGCCAGCCGGCCCAGCTCGGCCGCCCAGTGTGCGTCGTTGCCGAACTCAGCGCGCCATGACCACAGCCGGCGGGTCAGCGGGTGCAGCGCGTATTCCTGCGTGAAGCCGATGGCGCCGTGGGTCTGGTGCGCGATGCGACAGGCGATGCCGGCCGCTTCCGAGGCACGCTGCTTGGCGACGGCGATCTCGAAGCCGGCGTCGGGCTGCGCCGCCCGTTCGCAGGCCGCACCGACGGCGGCCGACGCGGCCGCTGCTTCGCCGGCCAGTTCCGCTAGCGACTGCTGCACCGCCTGGAACTTGCCGATCGGCCGGCCGAACTGCACCCGGTCGTTGGCGTACTGCACC